>JAADYY010000079.1 GCA_010092805.1 Chloroflexota bacterium
CCCTGATTCAGTGCCGCGCCCGTCGTCGTGTTGAGCGAGACGAGGCGCAAGCGTGGATAGACGCCCAGCGCCCAGACCGCCGCCGGGGCCGCGGACAGGCGCGCCGCCGTCGTCGCGCTCCCCGTGAGCACGCCGCGATCCCCGGCCTCGTCGTACAGCGGCAGCCACGGCGCGGTGCCCACCGAGACCTCGAAGCCGATGTCGGCTGCCGTCCACACGGCGGGCACCGCGACGGCTAATCCGCGTGGCCCGATTGCGCTGATGTCGAGCGCGGTGCTGACCGCCGCGCCCGCCGCGATGGTGCAATCCGCCCGAAAGACCGGGTCGGTCACGTTATGGGGTCGGCTCATGGTGATTCCTCCTCATCAGATCTGTGTATCCTCTCTGTCGATCAGTTAGCCGTGCAGTGCCTCGACCGCCGCCGCCCAGTGGATCGTCGTGGCGGCGAGGCCGGTCACGCGCAAGCGCGCCGCCTGAGTCGTGGTGTCCGCAGCGAGCGTGAACGTCGGTGCGCCGCCGCTGTCCGTCTTGATCACGACCGTCGGCGATCCGACGGCAGCGACATTCCCGCCGCTCGCCCGCCGAAACACGCCGAGCGCTTCCCCGCCGATGGCTTCACCTGTATCGTCGCGCCGCCCGGCGATCACAGCGCGCAGCGTCAGCGCGGACTCTTCGGCGACGGGGACGCTGGCGAGCGTGGTGGTGGTCGCGTCCGTCGTCGTGATCGCGGCGCGAAACGGCCCGGCAGATCCGCGCGCCAGGTCGTAGAGGGCCTCGAAATCGCGCTCGGCCAGCGTCGTTTGCCCGTGCGCCAGACGGGCAGCCGCCAGCGGCAGATACCCCCGCGCCGTGAACGGGATCGCCGCCAGCGCTGCCGGGTCGAGCGGCAGATTGATGAGCTGCGGCGCGCCCGCCACCGCGATCAGCGTGTGGGGTGTTTGCGTCGGGTCGATGCCGACGATGGCCCAGCGGTGCTGACCGCTCGCGGCGGGGCGCTGGCTCGTCAGGTCGAGCGTCTGGGTGTCGCTCCACCAGTGCAACTCTGCGCCGACGGTGTAGCGGCCCGGCTCCGCGCGGATCACCAGCCCCTGCTCGACGCGGACGGCCAGGTGCGTCAGCAGGCGCGGGTCGATGGGGTAGGCCATGCCGCTGAAGCGGTGATGCCCGTGCAGCCCCACTTCGATCACGCCGCCGGAACGCGGCCCGGCAAACGCCGCGATCCGCTCCGGGTCGCTCCCGGTGATGACCACCTCGCCGCTTGCGTCGCGGGTGACCAGCACGGGCAAATCTGGAATCGGGGCGACACGGCCCCGGTGCGCCGCCCGCGCGAAGGTGCCGTCCGGGAAGCGGACAAAATAGCGCGTCTGATCGCCGGCGTCGGCGACCTGATACGCCCCGTTGAGTGTGTAGCCCAGCACGCCCCGCTGCGGGCGCGGCCCGTCGAGCGCCCGGCGCAGCGCCCCGGCGAAGGTGGTGTAGAGGTCGTCTGTCATCAGGGGTCACTCACTGCGCCATCAGCGCCCAAAAATGTTGCTGACACCGAAATTGCTGGGCAGGTCGCCGCTTTTGTCGGTGATCGTCGCGCCAAAATCCGGCGAGACGGCGATCCCCGCGCCCCACAGGTACAGCGTCTGCTGGTCGCTGCTCACGTGGCCGCCCGCCCAGGGCGTCGTCAGGCTGAGGCCGACGCGCTCCGTCCAGGTGTCGCCGCCGTCGGTGGATGTCCACACGCCGCGCTGGGTATCCCAGCGGTACAGGCACGCCAGCACCAGCCGCCGATTCAGATCGCAGGTGTGGATCTTCTTGGTGATGCCGTCGATGGCTGGCCCCACGCCCAGCGACGTTTGCAGCGGCGACACTTCCGTCGAAATGCCGTTCTGGTGGCGGTACAACCGAATGTTCGAGACGACGGTCGTCACGTCGTACCAGCCGTAGTAGAAGATGTCCTCGTTCGGGTTGTCGTGATACGGCACATGAATCTCGCCCGCCAGGCCGCGAAAGCTGCTGGTGCCGCTGACCGGGGCGAACGACGCGCCGCTGATCAGATCGTCATCGACGTGAATCTGCCCGATGCCGCCCGCCACCGCACTCGTGATCACTTTGCCGTAAACGCGCGGCGACACGTGAATCCCCGGCAGTTGGCCCGCCGCCTGCGCGTTCGGGGTGACCTGCACTTCCGGCACCCAGTTGACGCCGTCGGTCGTCCACGTGACCCAGACGCCATCGCTGTAATACGAGCTGACGACGACGAAATTCTCGAAGCCGCGCTCGGTTTGTAGGCTGCGGCGCGGCGTTGACGTGCGAAACGTGAACTGCTGGCTGTAGCTCGGTGCGCCGAACACGCCATCGACCCGCCCGATGTGCGTTTGCGTGACGACCCACACCTGATCGAGGTTGAAGGCGTTCTGCACCGCTGCCACCAGCGTGCCGACCATGCCCAGCGCCGCGAGATCGCGTTCGGTGTACGTTGGTGACGCCGAGCGAAAATCGCCCGTCACGAAGTAGCGGGCAGCGCCCGCGCTGAACAGCGCCAGATCGTTGACGACGCCGCTCAACTGGCCGGGGGGCGTCGTCGGCAGCCCGGATTCTGGGAACAGTGTCCCCGGCGGCGTCCAGCCCGGCTGGCTCACTTGATTGGTGGCGACCGGGGCGGTCGCGCCCGGCTCCCCGGCGGTGACCGCTTCCAGCGTGAGCGTGATCGCGTTGGCCGGACCGCCGAGCTCGCTGCTGTGCGCCACGCTCACCCGGCGGACGAGGAACGGCGTCTGCGCCAGCGTGAGTCCGCGTGGGCTGCCGTCCGCCCACGGCAGGGTGATCGG
>JAADYY010000500.1 GCA_010092805.1 Chloroflexota bacterium
CAGCCCGGCGTGACCACCTTCGATCAGGCACGGTTGATCCTCGAACGGCATCCCTGGGTGGATGCTGACAGCGTGCGCGCCGATTACAGCGACCTGCGCGATCATCTGCGGTGGGCGTGGAGCGATCAAGCGCCCGGCTTCATCAGCGACCTGGATGCCATGCGCCCGGCCAACGCCTACGCCACACAGAGTACAATCCAGGTGCTGAGCATAGCGACAGACATCCCGTTCGGGGCAGTGCTGCTGTTGTTGGGCCAGCCGGAGGGCGGTTTCGTTACGGTCAGTTCGACCCGTTCACCCGACGGGATCGAGCACATCACCTACTATCAGGGCGGCCACGTCACGATGATCAATACGCTGTCGTGCCCGCTGCGCCGCCGTGATTTCTGGGGCACGCCGGTCAATCTCAGCGTGCGGGCCGCGGACGCCACCAACGGCAATTTGCACCTGCTTCGGTATGATCTGCGGCGGTGGTGGCAGGCGGTCGGGTGTTGAGCTTGCCGCGTGGGGGAACACAGGCAGCGCTCAGCGATTTCTCGGTTCAGGCAGCACGAGGTTTTGGGTATACTTGGTGAACTTGTGATCTGTGTGCTCAACTGGAACGCGCTAAAAAACAAAACAATGATCAATCGTGAATCGCCCATGCGCATCAAACCCGAAATTATGAGTCCCGCCGGCTACTTTCCGCAGCTTCACGCCGCCGTCGAAGCGGGGGCCGACGCCGTCTATTTCGGCCTCAAGCACTTCAGCGCCCGCGCCAAGGTCGGCTTTACGCTCCGTGAACTGCCGGAAGTCATGCAAACGCTGCATGAGCGCGGCGTCAAAGGGTACGTGACCTTCAACACCCTGATCTTCGAGAATGAGCTGCGCGACGCCGTGCAAGCCATTGAAGCCATCGCTAAAGCCGGTGCCGACTCGGTGATCGTCCAGGATGTGGGCGTGGCGCAGCTTGTCCAGCAGATTGCGCCAACGCTGGATGTACACGGCAGCACGCAGATGAGCATCACCAGCGCGGAAGGGGTGCAGCTAGCGCAGCGCTTCGGCGTGAACCGGGTGGTGCTGGCCCGCGAACTCGCGCTGAAGGACATCCGCGCCATCCGTGAGCAAACGGACTGCGAGCTGGAAATTTTCGTACATGGCGCGCTGTGTGTTTCGTATTCCGGGCAGTGCTATTCATCTGAGGCGTGGGGTGGGCGCAGCGCCAATCGCGGCCAGTGCGCCCAGGCGTGCCGGCTGCCATATGATCTGATCGTCGATGATCAACTGGTGCCGCTGGGCGATAAGCGCTACCTGCTGTCGCCGGGCGATCTGTTCGCGCTGCACCAGATCCCCGAAATCGTCGAGATCGGTATTCACACGCTGAAAATCGAAGGCCGCTACAAAGATGCCGATTACGTCAGCCTGACGACGGACGCCTACCGCCGCGCCGTCGATGCGGCGTGGGCGCAGCAGCCCAGCCCCATCACAGCAGCGGAGGAACAGCAGCTTGAGCAGGTGTATTCGCGCGGGTTGGGCGCGTATTTCATCTCCGGCACCGATCATCAAGCGGTGGTTGATGGGCGCGCGCCGCGACATCGCGGGGTGTTGGTCGGTCGTGTGCAGCAGGTCCAGCGCGATCATGTGGTGATCGAACCGACGGGCAGCCAAGCGACGGCCCCACTCAAAGCGGGCGACGGGCTGGTGTTCGACGCGGCGGATTGGCGCAGCCCGGAAGTGGATGAAGAGGGCGGGCACCTCTACGAAGTCCGCGCGGTTGGTGACCTGCTCGAACTCCGGTTTGGCAACGACGCTATCGATTTCGGGCGGATTCGCGCGGGTGATTGGGTGTGGCGGTCATATGACGCCAACACCGCCAAAGCCGCCAAACGCTTCACGCAGGCGAACGCGCCGCTCGCCAAGCAGCCACTGAGCGTGCATGTCATCGCCAAAGAAGGCGAGCCGCTCAGCATCCGCTGGCAGTTGATCAAGCATCCAGATGTGCTCACGACCGTGCAGAGCGACGCGCCGTTGGGGCGTGCCAACAATCGCCCGCTCACTGTGGACTATTTGCAGCGACAGTTGGGGCGGCTGGGCAACACCGCCTACACGCTGGCGCGCCTGAGCACCGAAATCGAGGGGCAGCCGTTTATTCCGAGTTCCGTCCTCAATCGGCTGCGGCAAAGCGCGGTCGAGATGCTGCAACAACGACAAGCCGCGCCACGATCCACCGAAACCCACGATCCGCTAGCGGTGTTGGACTCGGCACTCCGCGCCGGCAGCGCTCAGACGACAGATCAACCCGCACCAGCAGATGCAGCGCTGCATCTGCTGGTGCGCACGCCCGAACAACTCGAAGCCGCGCTCGATCTCAAACCGGAAAGTATCACGCTCGATTACCTGGAGCTGTACGGGCTGCGCCCGGCGGTCGAGCAGATCAAGGCGGCGGGCATCACGGCGCGGGTGGCGAGTCCACGTGTGCTCAAGCCGCAGGAACAGCGCGTGGTGAATTTCTTGCTGCGCCTCGATTGTGCGCTGCTGGTGCGCTCCGGCGGCTTGCTGGAAGCGCTGCAAGGCCGGCACCAGCACCCGCTCATCGGCGATTTCAGCCTGAATGTCGCCAATCAACTCGCGGCGCACACATTTTTCCAGCACGGCATCGAGACGATCACGCCGACGCATGACCTGAACGCCGCGCAGATTTGCCAACTGGCGCGCGATATTGGCGGGGAGCGCTGCGAGGTCGTCGCTTATCATCACCTGCCCGTCTTTCACACGGAGCACTGCGTCTTCTGCCGCTTCATGTCCGACGGCACCAGCTACCTGGACTGCGGGCAGCCGTGCGAAAAGCACCGCATCGCTCTGCGCGATGTCAAAGGGCGCGAACATCCCGTCATGGCGGACGTAGGCTGCCGCAATACCGTGTTTGGCGCTGAAGCGCAGGTGGCCAGCGCGCACCTTGACGCGCTGCAAGCCAGCGGGATTCGCCACTATCGCCTGGAGTTTGTCCATGAATCCGCGCGTGATGTGCGCCGGGTGGTGGCCGCCTTCCGCGATTACTTCGCGGATCGCCTCAGCAGCGGCGAACTCGACGACCGCTTAAGGAAGATCGCTGCGCAGGGCACCACCGAAGGTTCGCTGTTTGTGCCCGCCGAAGTTATCCAGATCAGCAGTATTCTTTAGCCGCGCCGCTGACCTTGCGCTCGCTTCAGCGGTGTATCCGGCCAGTCCACTGTCCTTCCCCGATGGCTTGTTGCCCTTCAGTGGCGAGGACATGGTGCGTTCAACGGCACACCGAATTGCCCAGGCCCTCGCAGTGTCGCGGAGGGCCTGAGCATGTGATTTGGCGGGATCAGCCGCCGATGCCGAGGAAGAGGATCTCGTCGCCCTGCGGCACCACCAGCAGCGATCCATCCGGGCTGAAGGTCAGCGTGGCCCCGCTGCCGGGCGAGGTGAGCAGCGGCGCGCCAGTCGCTGCATCAAAGATCGTCACACGTCCTTCAAACGGAAGATCCGGCCCGGTCACGCTGCCAACGACCAGCAGGCTGCCGTCAAGGCTGAAATCAATCGACGCTGCCTCAAACCCGCTGCCTAGCTCGAAGCGCTGCTCGAAGCGTGTGCTGGTGTTGACCAGCCGCACAGCCTGGCCGTCGCTCACGGCAATGCGGGTGTTGTCGCCCGGCGCGAACGCCAACCCGTCACCCGCTGGCTGCCCAATCGGCAGATTGAACTGCTCCACGCCGGTGTTCAAATCGACCACATGCAGCGCCGAATCCAGCCATGCGAGCCGTGTGGCGTCGGGGCTGAAGGCGACCGCGCGCGGCGGCACTGTCCCGGTGATGGGGAAGCTAAAGCGGCGCGTGTTCGATGCCACGTCATAAACATCCACGCGCAGATCCGCCGGGTTGGTTTGCGCCGCCGCCCCATTGACCACCGCCAGATGATCGCCGGACGAGAACGCGAGATCCGTGACACAGGCGGTGGTCGGCGCGGCGAACACCAGCGTCTGCCCCGTCTCTTGATCAAAGAGGCGCACCCCTTCGGTGCAGTTGCCGACGGCCACATAGCGGCTTTCCGCGCTGAAGGCCAGCGCTTCGGCATCGCGGATCGCGGCGAGATCCGGGTTGGGTTCCAGCATCAGCGTCGGCAGGGTGTAGAGCTGCGGCACCCCCAGGTTGATCAACCCGAATTGGATCTGATCTGGGGCGAAAGCGACCTGACTCGCGGCATCGACGGGCAGAATCGCCAGCGTGGCTAGATCGCCCAGGGTGCCAGTGCTGATCAGCGCGCGCTCCAACGGCAGATCACTGGCGGCGACCGCCCCGGTCGGCTCGCCGGACGGCTCCAGGTAGTAGTTGTCGGGCGGCACGCCTTCCGCCGTCCAGCCGGTGACGCCTCCGGCGTTCACCTGCCACCAGACAATGCTGGCTTCGGTGTCGCAGCTTGGCCCGCCGATCACCGGGACGATCTCCCCCGAATTGATCACGCCGATCTGCTCGGCGTCACGTGAGGGCGCGGTGCGCAACCGATTCGGGACGCCGCCATCCTCGACACGCGCCTGCCCGCCAACCGTCAGGCGCGGCGGCAGATAGCCCGCGAACCCCGCCGGGCATTCGGTGATCAGTTCCGCTGCTGGCACACGCGGCGGCAGATCCGGCGGGGGCGGCGGCGCGCCGGGCAGTTCGCCGCTGCACCGGAAGGCAATCGCGCCGTCGTCCGAGACGCGGTAATCATAGGTCGCGTCGTCAACCACCAGCGTGATCTGGTAACCGCGCGTGCGCGGAATCGGGGTGCCAGCGACGTTGGGGCAGCCCAGCGACGATTCGTCGTACAAATCGATGACGAAATTCCACTGGTCGATCTCGACTTGTTCGAGTGGGCGGCCATACACCTCGGCCAACTGGTCGATGGCGCGGCGCACAAACGGCGGCACCTCATCGTCATTCTGCGCGGGCGGTGCCGCAAAGGCCGCCGCACTGATCGCCAGTGCCAGGCAGACTGCCACGATCACGCGGCGGGTGAACAAGATCAGCAAACGCTTCATGTGTGCTCCTCGGTGGCTCACAGCCAAGTCCCTTCCGTTTCAGGTGATCAGATCAGGTGATCAGAACGAGTCGAACGTCTGCACGTTGACGCTGTTCACGTCGTACACGCGGATCTCCGGCGGGGCGGCCAGATAGTCGGCCAGATGCGCAACCAGCCGCTGCGTCATTTCGGTTTGCATGTGCGCATCGAACACCGCTTGACTCTCGTACTCCTCGATCCACACGCCGACGTTCTCATCCTCCGATTTCCAGGTGGGCAGGTAGATGTTCAGGCCGGGTTCTTGCCGCCCGGCAGCGATGATCGGTTCGATGAAGGCGATGAATTCGGCTTTCTTTTCGGGGCGGACGGGGAAAGTCGCCACTTGCACAATCATAAGCGGGTCACCCTTCACTGGTTGGCATACAGTTTGGCTCGCCTGCGAGTCTACCAAAAATCGCGCCGATGTGCCGAACCTCACCCCGCCGATCTTCTGTATAATAGTGTTCGTAGTTAACGTAAGCACACGAAAC
>JAADYY010000501.1 GCA_010092805.1 Chloroflexota bacterium
ACCCCGTTTGTGCGCTGGTCGTGGCGGTGTTTCAGGTCCAGGCCTGGGGCTAACCGCCACGACCAGCCTTGACCAAGCGCCCTGCAGGCATGTTCAGATCGAGACACACCGACAGGTGAGGGAGAGACAAAGATGAGCTGGTTAGGTTCCATCGCTGGTGGTGGTGGCCTGTATGTCACCTATCGTGTGATTCGCAACCTACGGCTGTCACGCCGTCCACTGATCGAACTGCTGACTCTCTCCGATCTGGCAGTGCTGCCAGATGAAACTGGCGCGTTGGCGGCCCGCGTGGACGAGGAGACCCAAGAAATAAAGGGGATGATCCTGGCCAGCGCGACCGCGATGGGGGTGAGTTTGGTGGGCGTTGGGCTGCTGTCCCCGTTGCTGGTGCTCAGCGGGACGCTGGTGGTTTTCACGACGGTCAATATCATCCAGGCCGCGTTGTACGGGGTCTTCGTCGAAAGACGCCCGCGCATTGCCATGATCGATTCCATCGCGATTGTGGCGCTGCTGGCCACAGGCAATGTGTTCGCGGCAGCACTCACCAACACCCTGTACTGGAGCGGTCGCTATCTGCTGAAAAAAACCGAAGATCGCACCCAGGCAGATCTGGCGAATGTCTTTGGCACCCAGCCGCGTTTCGTGTGGTGCTTGGTGGACGGGGCCGAAATACGCATACCGTTTACCGATATTCAAACTGGCGACCACATCGTTGTCAATGCGGGTGAAGTCATCCCCTCCGACGGGCTGATCTTATCGGGTTCAGCGGCAGTTGATCAGCGGATGCTCACGGGTGAAGCCCAACCCGCCGAAAAGGGGCCAGGCAGTGAAGTGCTGGCTTCCACCATGCTCATTCGCGGGCGCATCGTCATCGAGGTGGCGCGTGCGGGCCAGAACACAGTGGCCGCGCAAATTGGCGAGATTCTGCTGCAAACAACCGACTACCGCGAAGTGCTGGAAGCGCGCAGCAGCCAGTTTGCCGACCGGTCGGTTATGCCAACGCTCGGCGTGAGTCTGGTGGCGCTGCTGGCCCTGGGGCCTGTGGCAGGCACCACCGCGCTAATGGCGAATTTCTCTGAGGTTTTGCGGTTTGTAGCACCGCTGGGGATGTTAAACTATCTGACCCTGGCCTCGAAAAACGGCATTCTCATCAAAGATGGGCGCGCCCTGGAAGAGCTGAGTTATGTCGATACCGTCATTTTTGACAAGACCGGCACGCTCACCCTGGAAACCCCCACACTCAAACGTGTTATTGCCGCCGCCGGGCACGATGAAGATGACATTTTGCGGCTGCTGGCCACGGCTGAGTATCGCCAGCCCCATCCCATCGCCAAAGCCATCGAAGACGCCGCCACCGCGAAACATATCGCGGTGCAAGCCCCCGACGCTACCCATGTCGAGATCGGTTATGGTTTGCGCGTGATGATCGACAATCGGGTGGTGCGCGTTGGCAGCCGCCGCTTTATGGATATGGAGGGCGTGGAGCTGCCTGAGCACCTGCTGGACGCTGAGCGCTCGAGCCATACTGACGGTCATACCTTGATCTTTGTCGCGGTGGAAGGGGAAGCGATTGGCGCGGCTGAGTTACGGGCCACCATACGCCCCGAAGCGCAGTCTGTGGTTGCCGAGCTGCACACGCGCGGTCTTGAAGTGTACATCATCTCTGGCGACCATGAGCGCCCCACCCGACGACTCGCCGCTGAATTGGGCATCGATCACTATTTTGCCGGGGTGCTGCCGAAAGATAAAGCAGCTTTGGTCCAACAGTTGCAGGACAGCGGGCGGCGTGTGTGTTTTGTGGGGGATGGTATCAACGACTCAATTGCTCTCAAACAGGCAAACGTCTCCATTTCGATCAACGGCGCGGCGCGGATTGCCACCGATACCGCCCAAATCGTGCTGATGGACGGCACCTTGCGCCAGCTGCGCTACAATTTTGAATTGGCGAGAAACTACCGCACCACCCTCCACAGCAACGTGGGGCTGACTGTCGCTGCGGGTGTGTTGTGCGTCACTGGGGTGTTCTTCCTCCAATTCGGCATTTTGAGCAGCATCGTGCTGTACAATGTCAATTTGGTGGTGGGGGTAGCCAATGCCACGTATCCGCTGCTGCGCAGCCCGCTTGATGCCAAGACCCTGCCGACGTGATTTCACCCCTGGGGCACCCGGACGGGAGCGACCGCTCTGGCCGCCGCCCGTCCGGCACCGCAACGGGTGACCGTTGATACTGCTTACGCCGGCTTGACTTCGACCTTCGCGCCTTCGGCCTCGATAGCCTTCTTGGCTTCTTCGGCGGCGTCCTTGCCCACCGCTTCGAGCACGTTGGCGGGGGCGCTCTCCACCAAATCCTTCGCTTCCTTCAGGCCCAGGCTGGTGACCGAACGGATGGCCTTAATGACGTTGATCTTCTTGGCACCCACGTCGGCTAGCACGACGTTGAATTCGGTCGGTTCTTCTTCCGGTTCGGCCTCAGCCGCAGCTTCGGCAGGGGCAGCACCCGCGCCCGGCATCATGCCCGGCATCATCATCATGCCGCCGCCCGAAGCTGCGGTCACGCCCCACTTCTCTTCCAGCATGTTCTTGAGTTCAATCGCTTCCAGGATGCTGAGCGCACTCAGATCTTCGTACAGCTTTTCCAAATCAGCCATGATCGTCCTCTCGTTGTTTTCAAACGCTTCAGTTAGCAATCAGTCGGATGATGCAAT
>JAADYY010000502.1 GCA_010092805.1 Chloroflexota bacterium
CCCGGCGCTGCGCGCCACCCCGCTCCCACAGCTTCGCGGGGAGAGGGGTTAATACACTTTGTGCATATATATTTATTTAGTCGCTTTGCCAGACGCAGTGCCTCCCCCGCGCCCAGCGCCGCAAGCGCAGTCGCCGATGGTTTCTGGAGCGGGGGAACGCGGGGGGGGATTGCCCAAAAGCCCCATGGGTGATTTTGATACGATAGCCCTGTTGCGTGGGCCAATCAGTGGCGCGGATCGTTCCGATTGGTCATAATGGTTTGCACGATCACAATGGCCGCTCACCAGCTCACCGCCGATCAGCGGCCAACGTTGTTCACGGGGAAGAATAAGACCATGCCACTGTTACGCTTCAGCGGACTCATGCGGCTCGTATTGGCCATTTGGCTCCTGGTGATGACGCCTTTAGCCCTGACCCTGGGCATCAGCCAGCTTTTCCCGGCCAGAGATGTGATCTCCATGCCCATCGTTCGGGCGCATCAGGTCGATTTCGCCCTGATGGACATCAGCCACCAGTTCACCCGCACTGTCGTGCATAACGTCGAGATGCTCAGCGCGCCGCAGTGGTCGCCCGACGGCACCCGGATCGCATATCTTGGGCGCAGCCCGCGCGCGGGCGTCGATATTTTCGTGACCCATGTCTACACAGGCACGGTGACCAACGTTTCCGACAGCCCCGGCATCGACTACGACCCGGCGTGGTCGCCCGATAGCAACCAGATCGCCTTTGCTACCCGCGATTTCGGGTCTCTGGATATTTTCCGCGTCAATGCCGATGGCAGCGACCGCCAGCGCCTCACCCATGGCCCCGATGAGGATTTCGACCCGATCTGGTCGCCGGATGGCCGCCAGATTGTGTTCCGGTCAGATCGTAACCGGGGCGTCCACATCTTCTTGATGGATGCCGACGGCGGCAATCAGCGGCTGCTGTCGGATCGTGTCAACCTGAAGCTGCCGCAGTGGTCGCCCGACAGCACCCAACTGCTGATCGGGCATGATCATGATGTATTTCTCATCAACGCCAGCACGAATGATGAACTGTGCCTCACACTCGACAACACTTTGCTCGCCAGCGACCCGGTGTGGTCACCCGACGGCAGGCAGATTGCGTACATTGGGGTGCGTAACCATACGCAGCATGATATTTACATCATGAATGTGGACGGCAGCAACAACCGCCGCCTCACCACCAGCGGCGATGTCAACGCGCCGTTGAATTGGTCACCGGACGGCAGCCACCTTGTCTTCCAGCGCCACCCGATGGGCGAACGCAGCGAGCATGTCTACATCCTCTCGCTGACCGCCGACGGCCAGACGCACAGCAATGAACTCCTCGTCCGCAACTTCGATCAATGGGTGATGTGGCAGCCGTGAGTCGGCGCTGCGGCCCGTGCGTCATGCGCATTTGAATCATGCAATCGAGACAGGTGCTCTTCCCGCTGGCGGCCCGCCTCGCGCTGATGATGTGGGCCGTCACGCTCGTTGGCCTGCTGAGCGGGGTGCTGAGCGCGCGGGTGTGGCCACAGCGCGATTTGCTGGCGTATTTCGTCTATATGCCCGCGAGTGGGCCAGTCCTCAACGTGATGGATATGAGTCACGGCCTCACATGGCTGATGGCGCGCGGCGTCAACGACTTGCAGCCGATGCGTTGGTCGCCGGATGGTACCCTGATCGCCTACGTCGTTTTCGGCGATCCAGGCGGCATGCACATTCATGTGGTCGATGTCTTCACCGGGGAGAACCGCGCCCTCACTACGGGTACCAGCGCCAACTTCGCGCCTGAGTGGTCGCCGGATGGATCGCACATCGCGTTTGTTTCGAACCGTGACGGCGTCAACGAGATTTACGTCATGGCCGCCGACGGCAGCGACCAGCGCAACGTCACCAATCAACCCGCGCACTTTGACGATCAAGGTGTGTGGTCACCAGACGGCACACACCTGATCTTTCAATCCCATCGGGGTGGGCGCGCCAACTTTTACCAGATGACCGCCGACGGTGAGTTGGTGGGGCCGCTGGCCGCCATCAGCTTCGATACCGTGCCGTACTGGTCGCCGGACGGGAATGTCATGCTGCTGAGTGCGGCTGGCCGCCTCTACCACCTCGATGCAGCGGGCGGCCAGCCACAGCCGATCAGCGCGGATATTGGCGCGCACGCGCGGGGCTGGTCGCCAGACGGATCACAGATTGTGTATATCGCCGCGCCGGATGACAGCACCCGCGAACTCTACCGCGCGCGCGCGGACGGGAGCGATCCGCGCCGCCTGACCGTCAACCAGCTCGCTGAAATCCATGCCAGTTGGTCGGCGGATGGCCGCTACATCGCCTATGACGGCCAAGCGGGCCGCACCTATGCCAGCTACGTGATCGATGCACACGACGGCACAGTGATCATGCGGCTTCGGTTTCGCGCCAAGACGCCCGTTTGGCAGCCGCCGCTGCCCACCGCGCTCACTGCCCGCTGAGCAGCGGCTGAATATCTGGCCCGGCCACGACCATCACATCTTCGGTCGTCAAGCCGTCCGCGCCCGGCTGGATGCGCTCCGGCGGCAAGCCGATCAGTTCGGCCAGATAGCGGGCCGTCCACACATTACCGGTGTAATCGCGGATCAAGGTGGGGCCGCCGCTCGCCTCCGGGACGTTGCCGACATTGCTCACCGTCACCTGACGGCTCAGCAGCCAATCGCGCGTTTGCCCGGCCAGCCCGGTGATGTCGGTGTTGTTGTAGACGACAATCGAGGCGTCCTCGCGTTCGGCGCGCTCGCGCAGCTCCGCCAACGTGAGATCTTCCGGCGGGTTGAACACCTGCTGAATCAGACCATTGATCGCGTTGTA
>JAADYY010000503.1 GCA_010092805.1 Chloroflexota bacterium
ATCCATTCGCCCGTAACGTAGCCCCGAAGGGCTGAGGCTGGTCAACCTGTGCTCACGATTTCTCGCAAGCCACCCGCTTCAGCGGGTGGTCGTTGACAATGTGATCGTCGCTCTATCCGCTGCCGCACGTTTGACCGCCAACGCGATCTCCTGAACGCGCACCCCGTCTGCCAGTGTGCAGTCTGCTTGTTCCGTGCCGCGCAAACACGCGAGGAAATGCGCCATCTGATCCATGAACATGGTGTTCCGCTCAAAATCCTCTGGTGGCACGAAAGTGTCCCAGGTATCTGCATCGGCCCGATACCAGCGGACATGCCCGTCACGGTTGTCCCAATGGATTGTGCCACGCTGCCCGACGAGATGTAACCAGTGGCTGTGCGGACGTTCCACATAACTGAGGTGGACGCTGCCGACGGCCCCGGACTCGAAACGCAGCCCGATCTGCGCGGTGTCTTCTACCGCAATTTCCAAGCCACCATTATAGCCAAGCTGCGCGGTGATTTCGACCACCTCGCCCAGCAGCCAACGCAAATAATCGAAGGGGTGGCACAAGGTCAGCACCACACCGCCGCCCAGCTCTGGGCGAGCGCTGTAACTTTGACGGTAATCTTCCCAGGGATGCCAGTTGGGGAGATATTCGCCCCAATGCGCCTGCGCGCTGACGACGGGGCCGATGACATCGCTCGCCAACAGCCGCTTGATCTGCTGAAGGCCGGGATGAAACCGAAACTGAAACCCGACAAGAACCGTCAAATGCTGGGATGCGACGATTTGCTGCAAATGATCGACGCCGTCAAGATTGTGCGCGATGGGCTTTTCGAGCAACAGGTGACAGCCCGCCTCGGCGGCTGCCGTCGCAGCCGGGATGTGCAGCGCGGTCGGGTTGGCGATCACGGCAGCCAGCGGGCGCTGCGCCAGCGCAGCATCCAGATCGGTGTAAACGCGCACGTCAGCGAGTTCGTCGGCGGGTAAAGTGCTGCGTCCCGTGCGGTAAACGCTGAGCGCGGTCTGGCCGAGCGCACGGAGATTGCGCAGATGCCGCCGCCCAATCGAGCCGAATCCCACCAGCAGAATTGTATTTGCAGCGTCCGAATGGGTCATCGTTCACCGTGTGCTGTGGCGCGGAGCGCTGAGGGGATGATGGTCAAGCCGTGTCGGGTTATGGCACAAGATCCCGCTCCGGTTCAGTCCATTGGTAGTTGAGCCGGAGGTGGCTCCGCGTCCAGGGTTTGAGATAAGCTGCATTCGCATAGCCGCTGGGTGGCGGCAGGATGGTGATCGATGCAGCATCCATGATGGCGTCTTGGCGGCGTCCGTCGGCGAACATGCCCAACTTGACGCGATAGGTGGCTGGTGCCAGATAGTTAGGATCGACCGTCAGTTGGACGTGATACTCACGCCCCGGCTCAAGATGGCGATATTCTGGCGAGGGGACGAAAAACAACGCTGTGCTGTCGAGAAACCCGCTGATGCCCAACCCTACCTGAGCGTACTCGACAGGTTCGTTGAGTACAAATCCCACCTCAAAAATCATCGGTTCGTTTTCGAAAACGCTGGTGCATGGCCGTGCATCGCTGTCCAGAATACGCAGTGACTTGAAGCGGATTGCCGTGCGCCCGGTTTCCTTGTGGCGTTCGGCATCACGCAGATCAATGGTGCCATCGTCTGCGACAATGCTTTTCTGCTCGTCCATGTACCGTGTGATGGCTGTGTCGGTTGGGCCGACGTACGCAACCGCGCCCTTGTCCAGCACGATGCAGTTTTCCGTGACCGACGCGATAGTCGCCATGTTGTGGCTGACAAAGATCACCGTGCGGCCTGAACTCGCCACCTCACCCATCTTGCCCAGACATTTCCGCTGAAAGGCTACATCGCCGACGGCCAAGACTTCATCGACGATCAGAATCTCCGGTTCCAGGTGAGCGGCGACTGCAAACCCCAAACGCAGGCGCATCCCGCTGGAGTAGTGCTTGATTGGCGTATCGACGAACTTATCGATTTCGGCGAACGCGACAATCTCATCGAATTTGCGGCTCACTTCGCGCTGGGTCATGCCCAAGATCGCGCCGTTCAGATAGACGTTTTCGCGCCCGGTTAGTTCCTGATGAAAGCCGGTACCGACCTCAAGCAGGGCACCAACCCGACCATAAACTTCTGCATAGCCTTCGCTCGGTTCAGTGATGCGCGAAAGGATTTTCAGGAGTGTGCTTTTCCCAGCGCCGTTGCGACCGATGACGCCAATAGCGGCACCGCGTTCGACCTCAAATGAGACATTGCGGAGTGCCCAGAACGATTGGGTGAGGTCGGCGGCTCCGGCGGCTTCACCGCGCAGCAGGCGGCGCGTGCGGCGCGCGGGCGCTCTGAATGCCTGCGCTAAGCGGTTGCGCAACGTGACATACGTGTCACGCACCTCGCCGATGCGATATTCTTTGCCTAAACCTTCGACCCGGACAGCAATTTGTGTCATTTGTGCTTTTTGCTCACATTACGTCTGCGAAGTGTTTTTCCACCCGCCGGAAGTACAATGCGCCGCTGATGAGCAGCACAATGGCAACAACGGCGGAAAGAAGGATGCTCGGCTCCGGAGAGGTGTCGGTGCCCAGCAAAGCCCAGCGGAATCCCTCGACGACTCCGGTCATCGGATTAAGGCCGTACAGGGTGCGGATGATGTCGTTCTCAATGAGGCTGCTGGGGTAAGCAACAGGTGTGATAAACAACCAGAATTGTATAATGAATGGGGTTGTGTAGCGAATATCGCGGAACTGCGCGTTCATGGCGGCGAACCACAACCCTACGCCTAACGCCGCCACAAAAGCCAACAAGAGCAACGCGGGCAGCCAAACCACATTGACCGTCGGTACGATCCCATAAAAGAGCATCATCCCGATTAGGACGGTGAAGGCGAGCACAAAATCAACACCGACCGATATCACACTAGCGATTGGGCTGACGAGGCGCGGAAAGTAAATCTTCTTGATCATGTTGGCGCTGCCGACGAGGCTGTTGGAACTAAGTGCCAACCCGTTGGCGAAAAATGTCCAGGGGACAAGGGCCGCATAACTGAAGATCGGGTAGGGGATACCATCCGAGGGTATTTGTGCCAAACGACCGAAAAACAGGCTGAAGACGACCATCGTCATGAATGGCTGAATGATGGCCCACGACGCCCCCAGGATTGTCTGTTTGTAGCGCACCTTGATATCACGCCATGTGAGGAAGAACAGCAGCTCACGATAGATCCACAGATCGCGCAGGTTGAGCGACACCCACCCCTTGGAAGGCTGAAGCCGCACCACCGGGATCTCCTTCGCATCATCAGCGTAAGTCATTGGTTCCCTCGCATGGGTTTGCTCTTCTGGCAACGTGATAGATGGTTCTAAACAGGATAAATGGGAATTGTGGTGGGCATCCATCTGCTTATGAGGCAAGGATCAATGCAGATTTTGCCAACAGGCAACCCTCCTGATTAGGGTAGCGCCGATGGCAAGGTGTGTCAATATAGGATGAGGTTCATACCGCTGACATACTGGTAAATAGATCTCAGTTTTTGGTGAACTCGTTGTTTGGTTGGCATCAAGTTCTTGATTCTGCCATCACCTCACACACAATCACACGAGGAACAT
>JAADYY010000504.1 GCA_010092805.1 Chloroflexota bacterium
GAATTGGTGGTCACTGAAGGGTATGTGGCGCACCCGTTTGCGGATGTGCTGTTGCAGATGGCGACAGCGCATGTGGGGGCAGCAACGCAATTTAGTGTGATTCTGAGCGACGGTGTGCGGACGGTCGATTACAATTATTATGGTGATGAATGGTTTGTGACGGATCTATCTGATATGCTGACTCTGCCGGCGGAAGTGAGTCAAGCACCGGGGAATTGAGGTTTTGCCCGTACCCCAATCGCCGAGCACACCATACACAAACGGCGGATCGGTGTTTTGCACCGCGCTGAAGATCAGGTCGACGAAATCGCGGAAGCCGAGCAGATCCTGTTGATCGTCGGCCAGCGGTTCGTCCGGGATGAAGCGCATCACGAAATGAGGCCCAGCAGGGGTCTCCTCGAAAAATTGGGCGTGGTTTCGCGGGCCAGATCGGATCAGGCGCGCAGGCGGTCGCGCACCAGCATGAGCCATTCGGCGTGCTGCGGCACCAGATCGGGCATCGTCGTGAGATCAACCCAGCGCATGGCAAATTCATGCCCGTGATCGCTGCGCAGCGTCCAGCGGTCGGCGGTGAAGGGGCTGGCCCGTAGGTGAAACAGATGCCGCACGACGCGGCGGGTGAGCACCGTGAGCGGCATCCACCCCCGGATAACATCCAGCGGCGCGGGGTTGTCGGTGATGAAGATCTCGTAGGCGACGCGGGCATAGGTGTGGTGCGTTTCCAGCACGCGCAATTGCAAGCCGCGTGCCAAATCCCCGCTGAGGAATTCGGCGTCCGGGCGCGGTGCGGTGGCCAGCGGCGTCGCTGCGAGGAGCACCCGCAGATCCGGCGCGAGCAGATCCTCAACGGTGAGCAGCCGCTGCACCAGGCGCACCGTCCCCGCACCGCCGCCCAGCCCGGTTTCCTCGCGCACCTCGCGCATGACCGCATCTTCGGGGTGCTCGCCCGGCTCGATGGTGCCGGCAGGCAGTTGGATTCCGGCGCTGGGGTGCTTAAAGACGAGGAGCTGACGCCCGTCGCGGGTTTCACGGGTGACAAACGCCGTCACTTTGCCCAAAGGTGTTTCGTTTGGCATGGAGATTTTACGCTTGCTGTTGCCCAGTGAATACGGGTTCCGGTGCGGTGGGTTAGCTGATCAACGAAGCGGCGAACGCCCGCACCAACTGCTCGACCTGTGACCAGCACGCCTGCGTTTCGTTGATGAGATTGTGCTCGCCGTCCACCTCATGATACGTCACTGGCCCGGCGATGCGCGCGGCGAGCGCCTGCGTACTGGCTGGTGAAACCAGCATATCGCGGTCGCCCTGAATGATCAAGACTGGCATGGGGATCTGCGGCGCGGCCTGGTACCCAGCGACCCCGGCACGGCGGATCTCGTCGAGGATGCGCGTGGGAATGCTGAAATCTTTGATCTGCTGCTGCACTGTGGGGTCGTCGAGGTCGGCGTCGGGCATGAACTCGGCGATGCCCGCGCGCGCTTCCGGATCGGCGAAATCGATCTTGGTGAGCGAAAACGGCTTGAACTTCGGCACCACGAATTTCAGCGCGGGCAGGAAATTCCAGAGGATGTTATCCAGCTTGCTGAACGGGTTGACCAGCACCAGCCCATCCGGGCGGATTTCGGCGGCGGCGGCCAATGTCAGCGCCGCGCCCATCGAATTGCCGATGAGCAGAGTGGGGCGGTGTTCGGCCTTGAGCGCGGTCGCGGCGCTGCGCAGTGCCGCTAGCCAATCCTCCATGCGGCGTTCGGCCAGCGTCGCGATCTGCGGGCCGAAGCCGGGCAGCAAGATCCCCTGTGCCACCCACCCCGCAGTGCGCAGCGATTCAGCCAGCGGGCGCAATTCTGCCGGGGTGCCGGGGAAGCCGTGTACCAGCAGCGCCCCACCGACCGGATCGTCTGCCGGGGTGAGGGTGAACGATTGATGCTTCTCGGCGCTAAAAGCCGCCGCGAACTCATCGGCGGTGCTGCGGTAGTCGTTGTTGGCTTGATTGGCGTTAGTTGTCATGGGGGCCACCCTCCGTCGTCTGCTCCGGGACGCTCAGCGCGTGCGAGATGTCGAAGATCAGCAGAAAGACGCCCTGAATCACGATGCCCAGCCCCACGCCGCGCAGCAACGGGCGCTCCGCGCGCAGCGAGCGCCGCGCCAGATTCAGGCCGCCGAGGATGTAAAGCGGGTTGCCAATGAGACCGTTGCCCCACAGCAGCCGGCGGATGAAGCGGGCTTCGCGCTGCCGTTGGCCCAGCGTCTCCGGCGCTTCGAGGCGGGTGTAACGGCGCTCCAGCCCGCGCGTCCCGAACCCGGCGATCAGCATGTTGATGAGCGCCCAGCCCACAAACTGCGAGCCGATGCCGCGTATGAGTGGGCTGCGCCGCCCGACGACCGTCAGCGCGACCCCGGCCAGCAAATTGAGCACATTCCATTGCAGCAGATGGCGGTTCACCAGCCGCTGAAATTGCCAGATGTTCATCGATCTTCCCTCTGTCTAACCCAGTCGATTGCTGGGGATGCTGCACGCTCGATCACTATGTGATCATCATTATGTCCGCAGTTGGGCCGATGGGCACAGAATATCACCAAGCTCTCATCGATCTGCTGATGGCGCAGCGTGGGCCGCGCACCACCGAACGGCGAAATCCGCGCTACAATCAAATAGAGCCAAGCAAAGTCAAATCAAGCGACGCTGGATCAGCGGCGCACACACGACCCGAGTCGGTGACGGACGAAAAGCGCATGACCGATCAAACGAGCGATCATCACATGGAACTGGAACCGATCACGCTGCTGGAAGAGCGGCGGATTCTGCTGGGCGTCACAGGCAGCATCGCGGCCTACAAAGCCGTCGATGCCGCCAGCAAACTGACGCAGCTCGGCGCGCACGTTGATGTCATCATGACCGAAGCGGCGCAGCGCTTTGTCACCCCGCTGACGTTCCAGGCGGTGACGGGCCAGCCCGTCTACACCGATCTGTGGGGGGCGGAGCGGGGCGGGCTGCCGACGCACATCGCGCACGTGGGGCTGGCCGAAAACGCCGACCTGCTGGCGGTGATCCCGGCGACGGCGGACACGCTGGCGCGGCTGGCGAACGGCTTCGCCGACGATCTGCTGACGATCACAGCGTTGGCGGCGCGCTGCCCGCTGCTGGTCGCCCCGGCGATGGACGGCGGCATGTACGAGCACCCGGCCACGCAAACCAATGTCGCGGTGCTGCGGGAGCGCGGGGCGTTGATCGTCGAGCCGGAACAGGGGCGCTTTGCGTCTGGGCTGCACGGGCGCGGGCGGCTGCCAGCGACTCACACCTTGATCGGCGCGATGCGGATGGCGCTGGGGCGCGGCGGGATGCTCCACAACCGCAAAGTGACCGTCACCGCGGGCGGCACCCGCGAACCGCTCGACCCGGTGCGCTACATCACCAACCGATCCAGCGGCAAGCAGGGCCACGCCATCGCGCAGGCGGCCATCGATGCGGGCGCGGAGGTCACGCTGATCACCGCGGCGCGCAACCTACCGGATCCGTACGGCGCGCGCGTGATTCACGTGGAGACGGCGGTGCAGATGTATCAGGCGGTGATGAACAACATCGTCAGCGCCGACGCGCTGATCATGGCGGCGGCGGTCGCGGATTTCCAGCCGCACGCGGTCGCCGAACAGAAGATCAAGAAGACGGAGGACGCGCGCGGCGGGGCGCTCAGCCTGACGCTGGAACGCACGCCCGATATTCTGATGGCCGTCAAGGATCGGCGGCGCGACACCCGCTGGCCGCGGGTGATCGTGGGGTTTGCGGCGGAAAGCGAGAACCTGGCCGAACACGCCCGCGATAAGCTGGCGCGCAAGGGGCTTGATCTGATCGTCGCCAACGACATCACCGCGACGGACGCCGGCTTTGAGTCCGACAACAACCGGGTGACGATCTTCGATGCGCGCGGCGACCAGCAGACGATTGAGCTGGCGAGCAAAACCCGCATCAGCGAGTATTTGGTGCGCCGCGTCGCCAACCTGCTCACCAGCGACAGCCGCCGCCGCCCGTGATCATCTACTTATGCTTACTCACCGGGAATCAACATCGCGGGCGCAGCGAAACCCGTAGTTGCCGTTTGCCGCGTCGGGGGCGGACTCCTGGCGGTACGCAGCCCGCGCGAAGTCCCGATTCTCGAACCACGAGCCGCCGCGCACGATGTACAAATCCGTTGGGCTAGCGTCCGCGTCGCCTTCCGTGGCGTCGAACGGGTACGGTGTGTACAACGAACTCACCCACTCCCACACGTTGCCCGCCAGATCCTCAGCACCAACCCATGATGCACCGTCCGGGCGGCTGCCGACCGGCGCGGTTTGGCCGCCCGAAGTTTCCTCAGTGACGGCGTAATCCGCGACAAACGCATCGCCCCAGGGATAGGTCAGTCCATCCGGGCCACGTGCGGCGTATTCCCACTCCGCTTCGGTGGGCAGACGGACGCGGCCCGCAACGCCGTCACGTGCTGCGCAGTGATCACGCGCATCCGGCCACATCACGATCTCACGGGGGCGATCAGCGCCAAACCACGCGCCTACCGATCCATAATGGGCGTTGGTCACCTCGTACTTGTCGATCCAGAACGGTTCGTCGAAACACTGTTCATGCTGGGGTGTCTCATCGTTGAAGTAGGCACCGAACTGCGCCGTGAGATCGGCGACTAACACGTCAGAGGTGCCCATCATGAAGCAGCCGGTTGGCACCAGCACCATCGGCACGCCGTCAAAGTCCCACGCAAACGGTTGCCAAGCCGCGTTGCCGCCGTCGAAACCGCGCGCACGCTCCAGTGCGGCTTGCAGCGGAGTCAAAGTCGGTGTGGGGGTATGGGTCGGCGGCACATAGGTGATCGCGCAGAGGTTCTGCCCGGCGGGGCAAATCAGCGGGTTTGCCCGCTCGCGCAGCACGCGGAAGGTGCGGCCCGTCGCATTGGGCAGGTCATACCAGAAGACATCGCTGTCGGCCAGCGGCTGGATGATGTTCTGCACCGTCTGGCAGGCGAGCGGCGGCGGCGCGGTCGATCCGAAGCGCTGCAAGCGCAGGCAGATCGGCGCGGGCACTTCAGCGAGTGGGACTTGGAACGCCGGGAACTGGCTGAGCCGGTAGATCAACGTCTGCCCGCCGGGGAGCGTCACGTCAAACGTCAGCCCGATCAGCGAGACGGACTCCGGGGTGGGTGGAATGTAAATCGTCAGGTTGTCACGGTCATAGTAGATCGTCAGATCGACGGGTTCTTGTGCTTGCGCACTCAGGGCGATGAGCAGGGTGACGATCATTGGCAGGATGAGCGCGGGACGACGTTTCAAGGCGATCTCCGGGGCCTGTGTGCATGATGCCTTGATTATAGCCAATCCCGCACGAAACCGCGTTAATCTGCGGCGGAGGCGGCGGTGTTCGGGGCTATGAGATTGGCCAGTTCGCCCGCCGTCGCAAACCGATCCGCCGGGTCTTTGGCCAGCGCCGACAGCACCACCACCGCCATCATCGGCGGCAGGTCGGGGGCCAGGTGCTGCGGGTTGGGCGCGGGCTGGTTGAGGTGGGCGAACATCACCTGGCCGGGGTTACCCTTGAAGGGCCGCTGCCCGGTGAGCATCTCATACAGCAGCACGCCCAGCGCGTAAATATCCGCGCGCTGGTCAACGGTGCCAGACGAACGGATCTGCTCTGGGGCCATGTAATCGATGGTGCCAATCGCGCCCGTGTCGGTGAGCGTGACGGTGTTTTCCGTCAGTTTGGCCAGGCCGAAGTCCATCAGCACCGCCGTCTCGATCTGCGCCTGCCCGTTGAGGCGCAGCATCACGTTCGACGGCTTGATGTCGCGGTGGATGACGCCGTTGGCGTGGGCGTAATCGAGCGCCGCCGCCAAGTCCCGCACGATCCGCACGATGGTCGGCAGCGGCAGCCGCCCGTGATCGGCCAGGTAGCGCGCCAGATCGTCGCCTTCGACGTACTCCATCGCCAGATAGCGCATCTGCTCCTGTTCACCCGCGTCCAGCAAGCGGACGATGTGCGGGTGATCGAGCGCGGCCAGCGACTCGATCTCGCGTGCGAAGCGTTCGCGGCGCTCTGCGTCGTCCGTCAGCGCTTCGGGCAGCAGCTTGATGGCCGCGAACTGCCCATCGCGGTAGCCCCGGTAGATCTCGCCCATGCCGCCCTTGCCGATCACGTCGAGCAGACGGTAGCCGCCGACCGTCTGGCCGCTGAGCAGCCCCAACTGACTCGTGCCGGAGTCGCGTTGTGCCCGCCGCAGCGCGTTGAGATCGAAGCGCAGGCCGAAAAAGCGCCGATCAACGACGTGCTGCACCCGTTTGCGCACCGGGTTAAACAGCGCCCCAGCCAACACGGTGGCCAACGCCAGCGCCGCCGGGGTATCGCCGAGCAGGGCGTGCAGCGCCAGCACCGCCGCGCCGAAGACCGCGCCCAACGTCAGCGCGACCCCGCCCAGCACCAGCGAGCGGTTGATCGCCAGGTCGATGTCCCACAGGCGGGAGCGCAGCACGGCGGTTGCAACCGCGATCACGAAGGCCGTCAGCGGCGCGTAGACCAGCAACACGATAAAGCCGAAGCGGTAGAGCACCCGCCAGGCCGGGTTGTCGATCAGCCAGGGGGTGATGAGCGGATCGACAATCACCAGAAGCATCAGCGGCACAATCAGCAAGCCCATGCCGTAGAGCACCCATTTGGTCTGCTGACGCTCGGCGGGGCGCATGGACCGCCGGTAGCGTTGGAGCTGCGCCAACAGCCCGATCAACCCGATGATGGCCAATGGATAGGTGGTGACGCCGCCCAGCGCGCTGCCAAACGCACCGCTGCTGCGCAGGTAGCTATCCAGCAGCAACAGGGGCAGCGCGAACAGCAGCAGCCGGCGCGTCCAGCGCGGGTAAAAGCGCCCATCAGGGAAGATGTACGGCAGCAGCAGCAGCGCCGCCACACTCACAGTGCCCAACACCAAAGTGGTCACGCGGAGGCCGCCGCCCTCGGCGATGAGGGCGGTGCTGCCATCGTAAACCCCCAGCATGACGATCAGCAGCGCCACCAACAGCGCCACCCAATCATCGCGCCGCCGCCAGAAAATGATCAGGGCAATAATCAGCGCAATGACGATGTAGAAGGTTTGAATGGTGGGGAAGAAGCTCGCATAGAACTCTGCTGATAAGCCAAGCTGCACCAGCGCGTCGGCGAATAAGTCGTCCGCCTGTGTCAGCCGGTGCTCGTAAATTATGGGCAGCCGCAGCATAAACAGCACCAGCCCGGCGATCACCAGCACCAACCAGCCAATGTGAATGAGAGTCAAGCGGTAGTCACGAAATTGGATGCGCGCAGAAGTCGTCGAAGTGCTCACACGCTGGCCCTAACTGCCTATTTACAGTGTTCAGATACTGCTATTTTAGCGAGTGTCGGGCCGCAATGGGGTTGAGAAGCCTAAAATATTTGCCAATTTGTTGATGCTACACCAATGGATTTCTTACACGCCCCGGCTTATACTCAAACTATCGAGGTTTCAGTGTGTAAATCACCCATCGCTGGGCACGCTGCGCCGAGCGGCTATCTTCCCCACCCGTTTCGTCAATCTACGTTACACTAGGGTATGCGTCAGGGGATGATCCTGGCCGCAGCCGCCGTTTAGCATGTTGAGGACAAACGACCATGATGCGTTTTGAGCGTTTCACCGAGCGGGCACAAGACGCCGCCGCTCGAGCGTATGAAATTTTGCAGCGCTACGGCCATAATCAGGTCGATACCGAGCATATTCTGCTGGCGCTGCTGGAACAGACCGACGGCGTCATCCCGCAGCTTCTGGAGCGGCTGAGTGTGGATGTCGATTTGATGCGCGCGCGGCTGGACGAAATCCTGCGCGCCAGTTCCAAAGCTGCCATTTACGGGCAGGGCACCAATCAGGTGTTCATCACCCCGCGCGTCAAGCGGATCATTGACCTGGCGAACGAAGAAGCCAACCGCCTGCGCGACGAGTACATTTCGACCGAACACATCTTCCTGGCGATTCTGAACGAGCGCAACACCGCCGTCGCCAAGATTCTGGCCGACAATGACGTGACCCGCGACCGGGTCAACGATGCCATCAAGGAAGTGCGCGGCGGGCAGCGCGTCACCGACCCGCAGGCCGAAAGCCGCTACCGCACGCTCGACAAGTACAGCCGTGACCTGACCCAACTGGCGCAGGAAGGCAAGCTCGACCCGGTGGTCGGGCGCGACGGCGAGATCATGCGGGTGGTGCAAATTCTGTGCCGGCGCACCAAGAACAACCCTGTCCTGATCGGTGAGGCGGGTGTCGGCAAGACGGCCATTGTGGAGGGGCTGGCCCAGAAGATCAGCGACTCTGATGTGCCGGAGATTCTGCAAAACAAGCGCGTCGTCAGCCTGGATTTGGGCGCGATGCTGGCGGGCAGCCGCTTTCGTGGCGAATTTGAGGAGCGGCTGAAGGCGACCATCGAAGAGGTGCAGCGCTCCGAAGGCGAGATCATCCTGTTCATCGACGAGCTGCATCAGGTCGTGGGGGCGGGCGCGGCGCAGGGTGCGCTCGACGCCGGGAACATGATGAAGCCCGCGCTGGCACGCGGCGAACTCCAGTGCATCGGCGCGACCACGCTCGATGAGTACCGCCAGCACGTCGAGAAGGACAGCGCGCTCGACCGCCGCTTTGCCCCGGTGTATGTCGAGGAGCCGAGCGTCGAGGACACCATCGATATGCTGTTCGGGCTGCGCGACCGCTACGAGGCGCATCACAAGGTCAGCATCGCTGACGAAGCCGTGATCGCGGCGGCGCGCCTGGCAGATCGCTACATCTCGGAGCGCAAGCTGCCAGACAAGGCTATCGATTTGCTGGATGAAGCGGCGGCCAAGCTGCGCGTGGCGCTCTATTCGCTGCCCCCGCGCATCAAGGAACTGCGCGAGGGGGTGTCGCGGCTGACGGCGGATGAAGAAGCGGCAGGTATGGCGCGCGAATACGAGCTGGCCGCCGAATACAAGATGCGCCGCTTGCAGCTTGAGGCCGAATTTGAGCACGAGCGGATGCAGTGGCAGCAGGAAAACACGCTCGATGAGGTGGTGAGCGCCGATGACATCGCCTCCGTCGTCTCGCAGTGGACGGGCATCCCGGCCAGCCAGGTGCTCGAAACGGAGAGCGAGCGGCTGCTGAACATGGAAGACGCGCTCCACGACCGGATCA
>JAADYY010000505.1 GCA_010092805.1 Chloroflexota bacterium
CGGATATATCGTAGTATGCTTATATCAGCACTATTTGCTACTCAGCGGCGTCGATGCCGTAAATGGCGGTTTCTGGCTGGAAAGCTGCCCACGCAAACCAGAAGTGTGGCGCGGCCAAAACCTGACGCAGTTGGCCGCCTGCCAGTTCACCTTCGACGGCGGTGCCAAACACATTCCAGATGCTGCCCGTCTGATCGTCGCGGATGTTGTCGTCTTCGTCCAGCGAGAACGTCAGCGTTTCGCCATCGAACGTGCGCTCGTACAATGCCGCTGTGCCGACATCGCGGCCATCGTCGATCACCGCTGCGTCGAGCGCGCTGGCTTTGCCTGACTGCCACAGCGCCACCACATCCAAACCGCCGACAGTGTCGTTGATGACCGGCTCGCCGCGCAGCACACTGAACGGATATGCTGTCGGCTCCCCAGCGATCATGCCAGCCAACACCCGCTCAGTCGCCAGCAAGCGATCATCCACTTCACCCAGGAACAGGAACGGGTTGTCGGTGCTGTCGTAGTTGACGTAAGGGTTGCTGCCGTAGCTGCGGCCCGACCGCGACAGCACCAGGCCATCGGGGTACTGTTCAACGAACTGACCGAAGCTCGCCATCACGGAGGGCAGAGTCTCAAGCTGTCTGCCAGTGAACTCGCCGACGATCCCCTGCCCGGTGAACTGCTGCCACCAGCTCTGCGTCAGGTCGTCCCACATGATCAGGTCGCTGTTGCGCAGCAGCCCAGAAACGCCGAAGCGCAGGGTTTCGTCATCAACGACGCGGTCGAAGACAATGCCGCTGTTGCACAGCGGGCAGAACGTCACGGCGACCGGGCGCTCGTCGAACACATCGTTGACGATTTCATGACGAGTCATGATCGCCAGTGGATAGGCGCGGGCATCGCCTTCAATTTCGACCGACAACACCGGCGACTGCGGTTGCAGCCACTCGCTTGCTACCTCGATGGACTCGAATTCTGGTGCATCGATGGGTGGGATACCGTCACGCGGCACGCCGCCGGAAAGGATCTCGCCGAAAATACCTTCTTCAAATTGGCAGAAATCGGTCAGGTTCCAAACATTGGAAATCTGCGACACGTCGAACGGCGGATTGTCGCAGCTCAACTGCGCGTGGGTGGGGGTGGCTTGCCCAGCGGTGCTCAGCCCGAAAACGACAGCGATCATGCTGGCTGCGCCCAGCAGCCATTTGCGCGATAGGTTCATAGAGTGCCTCACTCCCTAGAAGATGCTGCTGCGTGAATTGTACGCAATGCGGTTTAAGAGATTTGTGCGTCTTGCTGGCACGAGTGAGAAATCATTGATGCCAGGGTCAATGATCGACATGGCAGCGCACGATCAGCAGAAAGCTGGTGCCTTCTGCTGATTGCACGCTGTGGAACTGGCCCCGGTGCTTACTGCCGTTCGGTGATGAGGGTGAAGAAGGCCGCCGTGACGATACCAAAGATGATGTGGCCCACCAGGCTGCCAAGCTGCATATCGCCCACTGCTAGGACGTTGCCACCCAGCATCGCCGGCATGATGATCAGCGCGCCCAGAATCCACCAGACAATGCCCAGCACAATGCCGCCGCCAATGGCAATTGGCCAGCGCTGCGGCAGGCGCGGTGCCACCAGCGCATAGCTCACACCGATGACCGCGCTGATGATCATGTGCAGGATGAAGCCGACCACGACGCTGTCCGAGCCGATCAGGCTGGCGACCATCGGCAGCATCCCAGCGACCATCATCTGCACACCAAAGACCGCACCGCCAACCAGACCAGCCACCACGCCATTGGTGATTGATGCAGTGAGCGAGAAGCGGGTGTTACGTTGTTGTTCCATCGTCGAAGTTGCCATAAGCTTCCTCCTTAGAGTACACATTCAGACCGTTGCGCTGTACATTAAACCTGATACACATTGCACACCCAGGTGCTTGTATATACTTTATGACGAACAGCGCGCGTGATCGGCAATGGCCCAGGCCGCAAATACCCAGCAATTGCCGAAGCGGGGCAATAATCGGCGTATAGTAGAGCGTATGTTGTGGCGTAGGCACGCATTTGATGAGGAGCACAATGTGACGACAATGGTGGGGATTGGATTGGACGATCACCGCGACGGGGTGGAAGTGGGGCGGCGGGCGGCGCGGGCGGCGCTCGCTGATCTAGGGGCGCAGCCGGTGGCGCTGGCGCTGTTGTTCACCTCGCACCCGCAACCGGAGCGCGTTTTAAAGGGGGCCAATGAGATTCTCGGCCCGGTCGCGTTGATTGGCGCGACGACGGGCGGCCAATACACGCATCAAGGCTACGTCGAAGATGGCGCAGGGGTGCTGCTTATCCACAGCGAACATATTCACTTCCACCTGATGAGCCACCAGCGGCGGTGGTTCAGCGGCAGCAAATTGCTTGGCAGCCTGCGGGGGATTTCGGAGCAAGGGCTGGGCAGCGATTTCAGCCAGCGCGCGCTACTGCTGTTCCCCGATGATCGCTCGATGAATCTCGACAGCGTCGTTGACCGCGCCATGACTGAAACCGGCCTCTTGTATGACATCCTCGGTGGGCCGGGCCTGACAGTACAAGAACCGCCGCGCCCGCCTGCCGTCTTTCACAATGATCGAATGCTGCGCTCCGGCTTGAGCGGTGCTGAGATCTTGAGCCAAACACCGCTGGGATTGTCGCTCGCCAACGGCTGGCAGCCGATCAGCGGGCCGTACCGCGTCACCCGCGCCGACGAGCGCCGCATCATCGAACTTGATGGCCGCCCAGCCCGTGAAGTGTACGAAGATTTTATCGAAGCGCACAACGTCGAATATCCGCGCGGCGAACTGCGCCGCTTGCTGCTTCAGCACCCAGTCGGCAGCTGCCGTGAGGGGGGCATCTGCAAAGTCAGTGTCTTGATGGGCATCGACAATCACGGGGCGTTGGTGACCACTTCGCCGCCCGTTAAGGGCACCCTGATCCATATACTCGCAACAGGGACGGATGCGATGACGACGGCGGCGGAGCGCGCCATCCAGCAGTCACGCAGCCAACTGACGGGCGGGCCGTTAGCGGGGGCGCTGTTCATCGACTGTGTGTCGACGGGGATGGTGCTGGGGGAGGCTCATGCGCAGCAGCGCGCGGTCGTGCAGCAGCAGCTTGGCGATTTGCCATTCCTCGGCTTTCGCAGTCATGGGGTGCTGCTGCGGGTTCAGGGGCAGACCACCGGACATTATGAGTGCTCTGTAGCGACCTGCATCATCCCCTGCTGACCAGGCGATCAAGCAGGCGATCATGGACGACTTCACGACAGCACTCGTCAGCATCATCAGCGCCGAATCGGTCAGCACGACCGCCGCTGCCGCCCTACACACGCTGATCGGCCTGATCAAGCCGCGCTGGGCGTGCTTGCTGGTGTGGGACCGCGAGTTGGCCCGCTACATCATTGGCGGCACGTGGCTGGACTCTCATGAGACGGTGCCCCCGGCAACGCTGCGGCGGCGCGTTTTGAAACTTGGGATGCACGCGCAGGCCGATGATCCCCACACCGCACGTGTGGTCGAGGATGTGTTTTACCAACCGCTCACCGCCCGCGACACGCATGTGGGTGCGTTCTGCATCCCCTGCCAGCCAGAGATCAACCGCGCATACGAGCTGCTGATGCAGACGACGGCACAAACCCTCTATACGAGCACCCGGTTGGAGCAGGCCGATCAGGAGCACGCCCAGCTCGAAGCTGACCGCGAGCGGCTGGAACACCTGCTGCAAGCGGTCGAACAGCAGCAGCGCACCATTGATCGTCTGCTGGCAACCGAACGCCAGTTTTCCGCCGCGCTGGAAGCGAAAGTTGAGGAGCGCACCGCTGCGCTCCGCGCCGCCCAAGCCAGTTTGATCCAGTCGGAAAAGCTGGCGGTGATCGGCCAACTGGCGAGTTCGCTGGCCCATGAACTCAACAATCCCTTGCAAGCGATCCAGAGTGGCTTGGGGTTGGTGATGGACGAAATCGGGGATGATCAACCGCCCGCAGTGCGCGAAGACTTGCGCATCATTCAGGCGGAGTTGGAGCGAATCCAGGGGATTTTCCGGCAGATGCTTGATTTCTACCGCCCCTCGACCTATCAATACGCGCCGCTGGATGCGAACGCCATTTGCACCAGTTTGCGGGTGCTGCTGCGTAAACGGTTGCAAGAAGCTAACGTCACTCTACAATTGCAGTTAGCAGCGCATTTGCCGCTGACGTGCGGTGACGGCAACCAAATCCAGCAAGTGATTTTGAATCTGCTGCTCAACGCGGCGGACGCAATGACAGCGATGGGTGGGCAAATTGTCTTGCGTACAGATTCGCAGGATCAACATGTCTGTATTAGCGTCAGCGACGATGGTCGCGGCATTCCCGAAGCTCACCTGGCGCATTTGTTCGAGCCGTTGTTCACGACCAAGACGCGTGGGCTAGGGCTGGGGTTGGCTATCTCACAGGAGATCATCCAGCGTCACGGTGGCGCGATCACCGTAGAGAGCCAGCTGAATCAGGGTACGACATTTACTGTCCGTCTGCCGACGAGAGCGACTTGTGATGAGCAAAACGAAAATCCTCGTAGTTGATGATGAAGCGGTCATCCTCAATTTTTTGGTGCGCGTTCTTGAGCGCGAAGGTTATGCTGTGCAATCGGCGATGGACGGCCAGGCGGCGCTCCAAACGATGACGCAGCAGCCATTCGACTTGCTGCTGAGCGACATCAAGATGGATCGTATGGACGGTGTCGAACTGCTTGCGGAAGCGAAAGCGCGTTACCCACACATGGCCGTCATTCTGTTGACCGGTCACGCGACGGTGCCGTCTGCGATTGCAGCGTTGCGCAATGGTGCCCACAATTATTTGTTGAAGCCCGTGAAAAACGAAGATATTGTCGCGGCGGTTGAGTCAGCGCTGGCGGATCGCAACCGCGAGCAGCGCCGCGACCAGCTTGAGGCGATTGCTGCGCAGTTGGCACACCTCGCCCAGCCCGGCCAGCCGCCAGCCATCACGCCAGATTCGCAGGACGAACGCCCAACGCTGTCATGCGGCCCGTTGATCGTCAACGTGGCGGCGCACAGCGTCCAACTCGACGACCGCGAATTGGATCTGACACCAACCGAATTCCGGCTGCTGGCGCATCTGTGCGCACACCCGAATGTCACCTTCAATTATGTGGCGTTGGTAGAGATTGCCTGTGGGTACACGGCCAGCCGCCAGGAAGCGCGCGAAATCATTGGGACTCACGTGTTGAACACACGGCGCAAACTCGGAATCGCGGAAAAGCAGCCGCTTTACATCGAGTCCGTGCGCGGCATCGGTTATCGGCTGCTTCCCCCCGCTGCGCAAAACGGCGCGTAGATTGCGTTGCGCCGCAATCGAGAATATGTGTTACGTGTGTTGAATACATGCGGGCAGACTAGTTAAAATTCCTTGCGAAAATGGGGTAATGTTTCTGCTGTCGATAGCAGCGGGTTGATTTATGGTTAAACGATGCCCTGTCAATTGCTATCAAACGTAGCTGTCAATATATGCGGCTCAACGTAGCCACCAACCCACATCGCCGCAGTTGGCGACATCAGCGCAGCGCCAACTGCTGTCATACCGTATACTCTGCTGGGCGGATAAGAGGAGTGAAATCATGGCTGACGCACAAACCCCCGAACACGACCGACTCAGGCAAGCGCGCGACGGCACCGTACCCTGGAAGGATTGGGGACCCTATTTGAGCGAACGTGCTTGGGGCACCGTCCGCGAAGATTACAGCGCAACAGGCGAAGCCTGGGATTATTTCCCGCATGATCACGCGCGCAGCCGCACCTATCGTTGGAATGAAGACGGTTTAGCCGGTATCAGCGATAGCAGCCAGTATCTGTGCTTTGCGTTGGCGCTGTGGAATGGCCGCGACCCCATCCTCAAAGAGCGGATGTTTGGCCTCACCGGTCCGCAGGGCAATCACGGCGAGGATGTGAAAGAGTATTACTTCTACCTCGACAGCACGCCCACCCACAGTTACATGAAGATGCTCTACAAGTATCCGCACGCCGAGTACCCCTATGGCAATCTGGTGGCGGAGAATGGGCGGCGTGGCTTTCACGATCTTGAGTACGAGCTGCTCGATACCGGCGTCTTCGATGAGGATCACTACTTCGATGTCGAGGTCGAGTATGCCAAAGCAGATCACAACGACATCTTGATCCGCATTGTGGTGACCAATCGCGGGCCGGAAGCCGCCGACTGCCACATCCTGCCGAATTTGTGGTACCGCAACACCTGGAGCTGGGGGTATGAGTCTGGCCCGCTGCTGGATGTGCCCGGCAAACCATCGCTGCGGCAGATCGATGGCCCGGCGGGGGCATTGGCGCTGCAAGGCGATCACCCGGCGCAGGGCACCTACTATCTGTACGCAGAAGGCGCGGCAGATCTGCTGTTTACCGAGAACGAAACCAACTTCGAGCGGCTGTTCGGCAGCGCCAACCCGGCCCCTTATGTGAAGGATGCGTTCCATCGCTACACGATCAACGGCGAGATCGGGGTTGTCAATCCGGCGCGCACGGGCACCAAAGCCGCCGCCGTCTATCGCAACAACATCGCGCCCGGCGAAACGTGGACGGTGCGCCTGCGTCTCAGCCAGACGCCGCATGATGCGCCGTTTGCCGACTGCGACACGCTGTGCGCGACGCGCGAACACGAGGCCAACGAGTTTTATGGCAATCTGCAGAAACCGGGCTTGAGCGAGGATGAGCGCCGTGTGCAACGGCAGGCTTTCGCCGGGATGCTGTGGTCGAAGCAGATGTTTTATTTCGATATTGAGCAGTGGCTCGATGGTGACCCCGGCACCCCGACTCCGCCGGAAGGCCGTAAACGCGGACGCAACCGCGACTGGCGTCATCTCAACAATTTCGACATCATTTCGATGCCGGATAAGTGGGAGTATCCCTGGTATGCAGGCTGGGATCTGGCGTTTCACTGCATTCCGCTGGCGATGGTTGATCCGGATTTCGCCAAAGATCAGTTGAAGCTGCTGACACGTGAATGGTACATGCACCCAAATGGGCAGCTCCCAGCGTACGAATGGGCGTTCGAGGATGTCAACCCGCCAGTGCATGCCTGGGCGACATGGCGCGTCTACGAGATCGACCGGGAAATGTCCGGCACTGCGGATCGCGAGTTCTTGGAGGCGGTCTACCACAAAATGCTGCTGAACTTTACCTGGTGGGTCAACCGCAAGGACGCCGACGGCAATAACATCTTCCAGGGTGGCTTTCTGGGGTTAGATAACATCAGCCTGTTCGACCGCAGTTCGGCGCTGCCAACCGGCGGGCGCATTGACCAGTCTGACGGCACCGCGTGGATGGGTTTCTACAGCCTGGGGATGCTCAATATTGCCATCGAACTGGCGCGTGAAGCTCCGGTCTATCAGGATTTGGCGACGAAATTTTACGAACACTTCCTCAGCATCGCCGTCGCCATGACCGAGGCTGGGCGCAAGGGCCAGGGCCTGTGGGATGAAGAGGATGGTTTCTTCTATGACTCGCTGAACCTGCCGAACGGCGCGGTGATCCCGCTGAAAGTGCGTTCGCTGGTCGGGTTGATGCCATTGATTGCCGTTGAGACATTGGGGCACCTGACGCTCGAACAGATTCCTGAATTCGCAAGCCGTCAGCAGTGGTTCGCCAAACATCGCCCACACTTGAGCGGCAATATGGCCAGCTTTGATCCCGAAGGCAAGGGCCGTCGCCACCTGATCGCCATTCTCACGCCGGAGCGCCTCACGTCGGTGCTGCGTTACATGCTCGATGAGAACGAATTCCTGTGCAATTACGGCATCCGCTCCGTTTCGAAGTTTCATGAGGCCAACCCCTACAGCGTGACTTTTGGCGGTGAGACATTCAGCATCAATTACCAGCCCGCCGAGTCGCAGAGCAGCTTGTTTGGCGGCAACTCGAATTGGCGCGGCCCCATCTGGTTCCCGATCAACTA
>JAADYY010000506.1 GCA_010092805.1 Chloroflexota bacterium
CAATCAAATCGATTGACCAACAGCATCCAGCGTGCTCAAAAGCGCATGATCGCAAGCCATCAAAAAATCGTGTCTATGCTAAAATGCAAGCATCAACAAAATTACGAAACGGGCAAATCAATGAGCGCGACCTCTGATTTGGGTAAGCGTGTACAACTTGGTGCCCCGTCGGCGGGCGGGTTCACGGCTTCGGCAGCACGGCTTGAGCAGCGCATTGCGACCGGGTTACTGTTGGTGACAGTGGCGTTGGCGTTGGCCGCGGCCATCGTGTACCCGGTGCTGGCTGTCAACTGGCGCAACCAACCCTTTTTCGGCGCGCTGCTCACGCGCACGCTCGCGGTGGATGCCAGCCAGCCGGTCAGCGCCGCAGTGTGGCCGGGCCTGGAGGCTGGGTTGGCGCGCCTCGACCGCGTCGTGATGATTGATGATGTGCCGATCATCGCCGCTCCAGGCGATTATGATGCGGCGCTGCGCAACTTCCTGACGTATCTGCGCGGGGCCGAAGTCGGCGCGGAGGTCACCGTGACCGTCAACCGGCTGGCAAACGCCGACGGCGAGGTGCCCATCTACGCTGATGAAACGTGCGCCGCTCCGGTAAATGGTGTGGCGCGCTGTGAGATCAGCTACCCGTTGAGTCAATTCCCTGATGTCGATTTTCTGGCATTCTTTGTCATGCCGTATGTCTCCGGTTTGATCACGCTGGGGATTGGCGTGGTGATGCTGGTGCTGCGCCCCCGGCAGTTGATCACACGCGCGGTTGTGGCAACGGCGATGTTGGCTTCGGTGTTCATGTTCGGCCTGTTCGATGTCAACTCCACGTATGTGCTGCCGCCGCTGTGGATTGCGGCGACGATCTTTATGGGCGGGGCGCTGTTTGCGCTGTCGCTGATCTTCCCGATGAAAACGGTGCTAGCTTACCGTTACCCGGCGCTGCAATTTGTGCCGCTCGCTGCCAGCAGCCTGCTGACGGCGCTCTTGATCGCGCTGTACTACAATCCGGGGCTGCCGTACTCCGGCGCATCGACGCTGCTGATAGCCACTGGTTTCTCGCAGATCGCGCTGGTGTATCTGTGCATCAGTTTGCTGTGGCGGCGCAGACGGGTGACTTCCGCCATCATCCGCGATCAGATCAACGCGGTGGTGATCGGTGTGGGGCTGTCAATGATCGTCGGCGTGGTGTGGCTGGCGAATTTGTTCGCGCAGTATTTCCTCGGCCAAGCGCTGCTGCCGCTGAATACATCCGCTGCCATGCCCTTCTTGATCCTGCCGATGTTGAGCATGGCCTACGCGGTGCTGCAGTACCGGGTCATCAACACCGACCGCGTGATCAGCCAGGGAATCACCTATGGGCTGATGCTGGTCGGTCTGATATTGAGCTACTTCCTGCTGGTCTTGAGCATCAGCCTGGTGTTTGTGGTGGATGCGAACAACCCGCTGCTGGTGGCGCTGACCGTGTTTTTGGTGGCGGTGCTGTTTGTGCCTTTGCGCACCCGTGTGCAGCGCCATGTTGATCAGGTGTATTTCCGGCAGCGCACCGATTACCGCACACGCACCGAGGCGTTTGCGCAGCGGCTGACTTCGCTGGCCCAATTCGACGACTTGATCTCGGCGTACCGCAGCGAGTTGGAAGTGGCGCTCAAGCCAACGCAGGTGTTCATCTTTTTGCCCAGCCCGGAAAGCAGCGATTATATTGCGTTTGGCGACCCGCGCCCAGAGACGGACGTGCGCTTCACTGCGGACAGCCCGCTGGTGCAGTTTTTGCGCAACCGCCAGGAACCCGTCTACTTGCAGACCGATTACCCCTGGGCACCGGAACTGGTGGCTGAGCGTGTGCGGCTGATGATCCTCAAGACGCTGGTGATCGCGCAGCTGCGCGGCTCCGACCAGTTCAGCGGGTTTGTCTGCGTCGGGCCGCCGCGCTCCAAGAGCGGCACGTACACTTACGAGCAGATTCGCTTTATCGATCAACTCACGAGTCAGGTCAGCGTGGCTGTCGAACGTGCGCAGGTGGTGCAGTCGCTGGAACGGCGTGTGCGCGAACTCGACGTGCTCAGCCAAGTGAGCCAGGCGGCCAACTTCACCATCGAATTCGATGATCTGCTTGAACTCATCAGCGCGCAGACGGGCAAGCTCCTGGATGTGACACATCTGTACATCACGTTGTTTGATCCAGTGGTCAATGAGTTGTTCCACGCCTTCTTTCTGGAAAATGGCGAGCGATACCCAGAGAAGGAAGGGCAGCGCTGGCGCTTGGACACCGATCTGTTCGGTGAAGTGGTGCGCACCGGCCAAACGCTGCGCGTTGCCGATTACCCCCAAGCGCTGGAGCAGCGGGAAACCACCTATCGCTTCGAGGATCCAGCGCTGAAGGTGTGGATGGGGGTGCCGTTGATCGCTGGGTTGCGGACGTTGGGCGCGCTGTCGGTGGGTGCGGCAACCTTCCGGCGCTTCAGCGATGAGCAGTTGCGGATTTTCGAGAACATCGGCTCGCTGGCCGCGACCTCGCTCGATAAGTCACGGCTGTTCAGTGAGGCGAATATGCGGGCGCGCCAGTTGAACGCACTCAACGAGATCAGCCGCCAGTTGGTGGCTTCCGAATCCGATCTGGAGGGGCTGCTCCAACTGATCACGCGCAGCGCGCAAGAAATTCTCAATGCTGAAGCCGGGTCGCTGCTGCTGACAGTGGACGACAACAGCGGTGATCTGGAATTCCGGGTGTCGATTGGCGCGGCGGGCAACGAACTGGTCGGTTCGCGGCTGCCCTCCGGGCGCGGCCTGATCGGTCAGGTGGCCGCGACGGGCGAGGTCGTGCTCGTCAATGATGTCATGCACGACCGGCGCTGGGGCGGGGAACTGCTCAAGGGCGAGTTCCAAACCAACAACATTCTGGCGGTGCCGCTCGTCACGCAGGAGCGTGTGATCGGCGTGCTGGAGGTGCTCAACAAAACCAACGGCGGCGGTTTCACCCCGTCCGATCAAGAGCTGCTGACGACGTATGCCAGCCAGGCGGCGGTTGCCATTGAGAATGCGCGCCTTTTCCAACTCACAGACTTGCAGTTGACCGAGCGCGTGCGTGAATTGGAGACGCTCGAGCGCATCGATGTGGAGCTTAACCGCTCGCTTGACCTGGGCAAGGTCGCCGAAATCACGGTGCGCTGGGCAATGGTCAACAGCGGCGCGACCGCCGGCGTGTTGGGGCTGGTCATCGGCGAGCCGCCGCAGTTGGATGTCGTTTACACGGTCGGATATGGCGATGACGAATTCCCGGAGGGTACCGAAGACGGGCTGTGGCCGCTGGATCGCGGGATCGTCGGGCGTGTGATGCGCACCCGTCAGGCGGAATTGGTGCCGGATGTCTCGATTGACCCGCAGTACCGCCCCAGCCTGAAAGGCAGCCTCAGCCAGATCACGCTGCCGATGCTCTCCGGCGGTACGATCAACGCGCTGCTGGTGCTGGAAACCAACCGCGAACCGCGTCTGCGCCTGGCGGATATGCCGTTTTTGCAGCGCCTGGCCGAACATGCCAGCATCGCCATTGCCAACGCCCAGCTTTACGCCGAACTCACCCGCGCGAACCAGTCGAAAAGCGAGTTTGTGGGGTTCGTGGCGCACGAACTCAAGAACCCGCTCACGTCGATCAAGGGCTACTCCGATGTGTTGATCAAGGGGGCGGTTGGCGACATCAGCGACCAGCAGAAGAGCGTGCTGGACACCATTCGTTCGAATACCCAGCGAATGACGACGCTCATCAGCGACCTGGAAGATGTCACCAAGCTGCAAACCGACAACCTGCGCATCGATTTTTCGGCGGTGGATTTCCGTAGCGTCGTCACCGAAACGCTGCGCCCGCTGCGCAAGCAGATCGATGACAAGCAGCAGTCGCTGCTCACCGAAATGTCAGAGCATTTGCCCCTGGTTCATGCAGATCAAAACCGCCTCATTCAGGTGCTGACCAATCTGGTGAGCAACGCGCACAAATACACCCCGCCGGAAGGCGAGATCCACGTGAAAGCGCGCGTCGAATATGATCACATTGACCGCAAGGGGCGCACGACGGCCCCGGTGGTGCATGTGCAGGTGAGGGATACTGGGATTGGCATGAGCGAAGAGGATCTGTCGCGGCTGTTCACGCCCTACTTCCGCAGCGAAAACCCGTTGGCGCGCGAACAACCGGGTACCGGGCTGGGCCTGACGATCACGCAAGGGATTGTGGTGCGTCACAACGGCGAGATTTGGGTGGAGAGTGTGCCGGGCAAGGGGACGACGTTCCACTTCACCATTCCGCTGGCGGCTGAGGCCGACGGCACTGAAGGCGGCGATCAGCGCGTGGATTTGCAGTCAGATCCGCAGGCCAATTCGCCGCTCGGCGGCACCGATTGAGCGCCAGAACCTGAACGGCAGTTGATGCGAAAACAGAAACGCCCGCTGTACAGCGGGCGTCTGCTATCTGTGGATCTTGGCGTTGGCGCTGCGCACCGAGGCGTGTTAGTTCAGGTGCGGCTTGATGTCCGCCATCAGCTTGTCCTTCGGCTTGAAGCCGACGACGCGCACGACCGCTTCGCCGCCCTTGAACAGGATCAGCGTGGGGATGCTCATCACGCCAAAGCGCATGAGGATGTC
>JAADYY010000507.1 GCA_010092805.1 Chloroflexota bacterium
ATTGTGACCAGCGCCACCAGCGACGAAGAAGGCCGCCGCCTGCTGCGTCTGCTGGGGATGCCGTTCCAGGAAAACTAGATCGCCAACGCGATCAGTGCGCTAAATGACTCAAATGTAAGGACAAGTGAGATGGCGAAGAAATCAATGACGGCGCGCGAAGGCCGCCGGAAATACCGCGTGCGGGTGCGCAACCGCTGTCAGTTTGTCGATCCGAATTCGGGCAAGATCTGCGGGCGTCCGCGCGGCTACATGCGCCGCTTCGGGCTGTGCCGCATCCACTTCCGCGAGATGGCGCTGCAAGGGCGCATCCCCGGCGTGGTGAAATCGAGCTGGTGAGCGGGAGCGACAACGCTGATGATGAGTGATCCGATTGCCGATATGCTGACGCGCATCCGCAATGCCTTGATGGCGGGGAAAGCCACTGTGGCCATCCCAAAATCGAAGATCAAAGTGGAAATTGCGCGCATTCTCAAAGAAGAGGGCTACATCGAAGGCTACAGCATCGGTGACGAAACGCCCTACCAGATGATCCACATCACGCTGAAATATTACGGTTCGCGCCGCGAACGCAGACCGGTGATCACCAACATCGAACGCATCAGCAAGCCGGGCCGCCGCGTCTACCGCGCGCGGAGCGACATGCCCCGCGTGATGAGTGGGATCGGCATTGCCATCGTCACCACGCCTAAGGGGGTGATGACTTCCCAGCAGGCGCGGCGTGAACGTGTGGGCGGCGAAGTGCTGTGCTACGTGTGGTAGCCGGAAACGAGGAGCGTAAGCATGTCACGGATTGGTAACCTGCCGGTCTCGATTCCGGCGAAAGTGACCGTCACCATCGACGGCCAAAACATCAAAGTGAAGGGGCCGAAGGGCGAGTTGGAAATGGATGTGCATCCGCGCATCAAGGTGGAGCAGGAAGAGTCCAACCTCGTTTGCAAGCGCCCCAACGACGAAAAGCAGTCGAAGGCGCTGCACGGCCTCACGCGCGCGCTGGTGGCGAACATGGTCACGGGGGTGTCGGACGGGTTCCGCCGCAGCCTGATCATTGAGGGTGTCGGTTACACTAGCGAGATGCGCGGCAAAGATTTGGTCTTGAAATTGGGCTATTCCCATGAGATCGTGATGCCTGCGCCGCCGGATACGGCGTTTGTGGTAGAAGACCGCGGTCGCCTCATCCATGTGGACGGCATCGACAAGCAGGTGGTGGGCGAAACCGCCGCGCTGATCCGCAAGAAACGCCCGCCAGAACCGTACCTGGGCAAGGGTGTCCGCTATTCGGATGAGCGCATCCTTCGTAAAGCGGGTAAGTCCGGTAAATAAGTGAGGTGAGGGCATGACCAAGCAGTTAATCAAGAAACGCCAGGCGCGCCTCCGCCGTCACCGCCGGATTCGGGCGCGGCTTTCCGGGACGCCACAGCGCCCCCGGCTGAACATCTTCCGCAGCACCACCAACATTTACGCGCAGGTGATCGACGACATTGACGGCAAGACGCTGGTTTCGGCCTCCACGCTCGATAAGGAAGTGGTGCAGCAGGCGACGGGCAAAACCAAAGTCGAGGCGTCCAAGCTGGTCGGTCAGATTGTGGCGCAGCGGGCGCAGGCGGCAGGCATCAATGAGGTGGTGTTTGATCGCGGCGGCTACAAGTATCACGGACGTGTGGCGGCGGTGGCCGAAGGCGCGCGCGAGGCGGGCCTGAAGTTCTAACGCCCGCGCAGACGAGACAGTGGGAGAGTCAAGCCATGGAGTTAATCCACGATGAGTGATAAGCCTCAGCAGCGTGAACGGCGCGAGCGGCGCGACCGCCGGGATCGCCGGGATGAGGAACAACGCGAAGAACTCGACGAGCGCGTCATTGACATCAAGCGCGTCGCTAAAGTGATCAAGGGCGGTCGGCGCTTCGCCTTCCGGACGGTCGTCGTGATTGGGGATCATAAGGGCCGGATTGGGGTTGGCGTGGGCAAAGCGCGCGCCGTGCCAGACAGCATCCGCAAGGGCACCGAGCGCGCCAAGCGGCAGATGTCGAAAGTGGCGCTTTCCGGCACCACCATTCCGCATCCGGTGCTCGGTCGCTACGGCGGGGCACGGGTGCTGCTCAAGCCCGCAACCCCTGGGACCGGTGTTATCGCGGGCGGTGGTGTGCGTGCGGTGCTGGAAGCCGCTGGCATCAGCGACATTCTGACCAAGAGCCAGGGCAGCCCCAACCTGCTCAACGTGGCGATGGCGACGCTGGACGCGCTGGAGCAACTGCGCAGCCCGGAAGAGATGGCAGCCATGCGCGGCAAGAACATCAATTCGGTGCGGCCTTTCTGGGAACGCCCGCACCGCAACGAGGACAGCACCACGCGCGTCCCGGAAACGGAGACCCAGGACAATGAGTGACGGCACCAAAATGCTGCGCGTCACATTGGTGCGCAGCACCATCGGCTACAAGAAAGATCAGAAGGATACAGCGCGTGCGTTGGGCCTGCGTAAGCTGAACGCTACCGTGACAGTCAAAGATCATCCGTCGGTGCGCGGCATGATCAACAAGATTGGCCACCTCGTGGAAGTCGAAGAGGTCGATGCCACCGACGCCGAACCGACCGGAGGTAAATCGTCAACGACCACCCGCTGAAGCGGGTGGCTTGCGGGAAACCGTGAGCCACTGTTGACCAGCCCAAGCCACGCTGAAGGGCTATGGCTACGTTATCCCGG
>JAADYY010000508.1 GCA_010092805.1 Chloroflexota bacterium
AAGTATGAGGTGACCAACGCACAATTTGGCGCATCCGGCCACTGGTCGGGCGCTGACCTGCCGCGTGAAAGCGTGAATTGGTTCGCGGCAAGCGATCACTGTGCAGCGCGTGCTGCCCGGCTGCCCACCGAAGCCGAATGGGCATACGCGGCACGCGGGCCGGACAACCTGATCTATCCCTGGGGGAACGAATTCGTCGCGGACAATGTGGTGTCTGGTGGTAATTCCGGTGGACAAACGGCACCAGTGGGCAGCCGACCGGGCGGCGCGTCATGGGTGGGGGCGCTGGACATGAGCGGCAATGTGCTGGAGTGGACGAGTTCGGCCTACGAACCCTACCCTTACGCAACGGATGACGGGCGAGAAGGTGGTAACAGAACAAATGATCACACGCGCGTGTTGCGCGGCGGCTCGTTTATCAATACTTCGCACTACCTGCGGTCTGCCGGTCGCGTCAGGGACATCCCCGATGGCGGCCTCAGCTTCGGTTTTCGTTGTGCCCGCTCTCTGAATAGCCCTGACCCCTGATTCCTGATCGCTGGGTGCTGATCGCGCGCCTACCTTTGCGCAACAGGGGCACGACCGCTTGGCCCCGCCCATGATTTGTATTACTTGAGGGATGTCACACCTGATCGCAGCATCTATCACGGGCGCAGTTGGCGCGGGAAGCTGGTGAGCACATCAATGCCGTCGGCGGTGATGACGACGTTATCCTCAATGCGCACGCCGCCCACCCCCGGCACGTAGATCCCCGGCTCGATGGTGAAGGTCATCCCAATTTCCAGCGGATCGCTCACGCCCGCCGCGATCTGCGGGATGGGTTCGTGTGTCTCCAGGCCGAGGCCGTGCCCGGTGCGGTGCGTGAAGTAGTCGCCGTAACCCGCCGCCGCGATCACCGTGCGGGCCGCTTCATCGACCGCGCTCATTGGCACGCCCGGCCCGGCGGCGGCCTGCGCCGCTTCGTTGGCGCGCAGCACCGTCGCGTGAATCGTCTGCAGCTCCGCGCTGGGATCGCCGAGGCAGAACGCCCGCGTGATGTCTGCCGGGTAGCCGCCCATCCGTGCGCCAAAATCGATCAGCAGCACGTCGTCGGCCCCCAACGCCCGCTCCGTGATCGACCCGTGCGGGACGGCGCTGTTCGGCCCGGTCTGCACGTGCGTCTCGAACGCCAACCCTTCCGCCCCCAGTTGATCCATGAGCTGGTTCAGCCGTGCGGCGATGGCGCGTTCGGTCATCCCCGGCGCGATCTCGGCCAGCAGCAGTGCCAACGCCCCCTCGCTGACCTGAATGGCGCGGCGCATCGCCTCGATCTCGTCGGGCGCTTTGATGGCACGGACGGCGATCAGGTCGCGCTCGACCGCCGCGACGCGCAGCGATGGATCAGCGGCCTGGAACGCCAGCCATTCGGTGACGCGCATCGTCATGCCATCGACGCCCAACGTCTGCCCGCGCAGATCGAGCGCGGTGATGGCTGCGGCGACCGCGCCTGCGTAGCCGGCCTCGTCCGTCCACGCGAACGCCCGCGCCGCCAGATCCGGGCGGTTGTCCAGCTTGATCGCCTCAAGCTGCGGGACGATCACCGCCAGCCCGTCGCGGGTGATCAGCGCGATGATCGGGCGCTCGGAGAGGTGTAGATCGAGGCCGGTGAAGTAGTCGAGGTTGGCCCCCGGCACCAGCGCGACCGCCGCCACGCGCCCGTCGGTGAGTCCGGCCCGCTCGCGCAGCTTGCTCAGCCGCGCCTGATAATCTGCCTGCATGAGATGCTCCTGAGCACACCTTTGCTGGATTCTTATTAGTCCCCCGAGGTTACACGACCATGCTAAGCGATAGATTAAATCATGCAGCCTCGACGTTCAGCTTGATCAAGCAAAGGGCTTACCGCCACCAGACAAAAAAACCCGCTGTAGGCGGGCCTGTTCTGTATCAGCGTTGAGATGCTGCGGCTCAGCGGAAGTCCACGCGGCGCAGGTTATTCCCATCCGTGTCTTGACCTTCAAACCAGGCCTTCGTTTCCAGCTTGGCGATACGCTCTGGCAAGCCGCGCGTCATCTGGCTCAGGCATTCCATATAGACCTTTTGGTTGACATAGGGCTTGATATGTTTTTCGGCAAAATGGACCAGCCAATCCTGGAATTTGCGTACCAGTGCCGGATCGAGGGAATTGGCCGCTTCGCTGGACATAATCCCGCCCGATGCGAGATGCCAGAGCAATTCCTCGTCCGGCGCGTTCTTGGGGGTCATGGCGTCGATCCGCCGCTGCAACTCGATGACCTGTTGCTGTGAGTTGATGAGCTGCTGCTGCATGGTGATGAGCTGCTGCTGCATCATCAACTGACCCATCAGCATGTTGTTCATCTGCATCAGCGCATGGATATCGGCTTGCTGCATTATGAAATTTCCTTGTTGCGGTAGAGGAACGCCCAAGTGCGCACTGCGTGCGGATACAGCTCTGGGTGATTCAAGATTTCTTCAAAATCGCGCTCGCCCAGCTCAAGTTCCTGTGCACGCACTTTAGCCAGCGCAGACTCAATGACCTCGATGGCCCGCTTAACGGACTCATTGCCGGTTTGTTTATGCGCGGCTTTGAGTGTTTCAATCACGGAAGCGGCTTCAAGTATGGCAGCGTA
>JAADYY010000509.1 GCA_010092805.1 Chloroflexota bacterium
AGCAGCGGCCTGCCGCTTGATGTGGGCGTCGAGACGCCGGAATCTGCGGCGCAGATCATCGCCGCGCACCGCGACCTGGGCTTGTCCAACGGCCTGTTGATCACGGTGCCCGTACCCGAAGCTGACGCGCTGTCTGACGACAGCGCCGAAGCCGCCATTTTGAAGGCAGTCGCCGAAGCCGAAGCCAACGATCTGCACGGCAAAGACGTGACGCCCTATCTGCTGGAGCGAATTGTCGCTTTGACGGACGGTACAGCGCAGCGGGCGAACACTGCGTTGTTGATTAACAATGCCCGCACCGCCGCGCAGATCGCTGTTGCACTGGCAAAGCTTAGCTAGACGCCTGCCAAGCAGCGCGCTGTACGTTAGTTGCTTGAATGGAGCGCGAGGGTGTTGCCTTCCGTGTCATTGAACATGGCGTAGAAGCCGAAGCCGCCGCCCAGGTCGGTTTTGGGGGTCACGACTTTGCCACCCGCCGCGTTGATGCGGTTCATGACTGGCGTCAGATCCTCCCCTGTGCTCAGGTAGGCCAACGTCCCCTTGTCTCCAGGCTCAAACCCATCGATCTGCACGATGGAACCCCCAGCCCCATCCTGCCCCATTGGGAACAGGGCGAAGCGGCGCTCCGGCGTATCGACGATCTGGAACTCTTGCTCGAAGATGGTGCTGTAGAACTTTACGGCCCGTTCGATGTCGGCTGCGGGGATTTCAATCCAGATGACCAGGTTAGACACGTTTGTTCAATCTCCCTTATCACGACTCAGTGGTGGTGTATGAAGACAGGCGGAACCAATTTAGCAGAGCGATCAGCGGTGAGGATCAGTTGCTTGAATGGAGCGCGAGGGTGTTGCCCTCCGTGTCATTGAACATGGCGTAGAAGCCGAAGCCGCCGCCCAGGTCGGTTTTGGGGGTGAGGAGTTTGCCGCCCGCCGCTTCGACACGGTTCATCGCCGGGGTCAGATCGTCGCCAGCGGTCAGGTAGATCAGCGGGCCTTTGTCCCCCGGATCGAACCCTTCACACTGGTTCAGCGAGCCGCCGACCCCCTCACGCCCCAGCGTGAACGTGGCGAAGCGGCGTCCCTCGTAGTCGTTGATCTCCAATTCCTGCTCGAAAACGGTGCTGTAGAACTTGGCGGCGCGTTCGATGTCACTCACGGGAATTTCAAACCACACGGCGAAATTGGTCATGTCAAGCGCTCCATTTTGGTGAGAAGTTATGAGAACAAGTGTACTCAGATACCCTTTCAGTTTACGCACATTTGTTCTGTTTGTCAAGCAGATTGTGCGGGAGTTTGATGGCAAGTGCCGCGCGTTTAGCCCGCAATCAGCCGGGTTGATCCCATAAGTGGATCATCAAATCCTGCTCGAACGTGGGCGCGCCGTGACGATGCAGCAGTGGCAGAATCTGCGCGCGGTGTTCGGTGCCGTGATTGACCACATGCGCCACAATCTGCCAGCCGTAGTTGTGCTTGATCCCGCCGCGATGCGGCAGATCGAACTCGACCTCACGCGCCAGATCATCATCAGTGAGCGTTTTGGCAGCGGCGCGCATCTCTTGGACGATTCGATCCCAGCCGGCCCGCACCGCCGCGCGGGTCGGGTAGGCATCGTAGATGAGGCGTTCTGGTGTGGGCGTGCCCAGCACCCGCGCCATCCAGCGCCGATCCACGCTCATCAGATGCACCATATGATTACGAAGCGAGCCAATCGAGTATTCGACGGGTTCGACGAACTGCTCATCGGTCAATGTGTCGATGCTGGCCCAGATGCGGTCGTGCTGCGCGTAGTTGTAGTCGAGCAGGATACGCGCGGCCTCAGCGTAAATCATGATTGGGTCTCCTCAAATAGCGATGCTTCAGTTGTCGTCGGCGATGCGCCAGATGTCGATGCCGGTAGCGCAGCCGATGACGAGCGCCGATCCGTCATGGCTCAGGCGAATCATGTCTGGCGAGCGACCGCAGGTGTGAAACTCACCCAGATCGATCTGTGCCCCGCTGTCGATCTCCCAGGCGACGACCGTCTCGGTGAAATCGACAGCCACGCCGAGGATCACATCGGCGTCGGGTGTGATCAGCAACGCTTGAACGTACACCCCATCCAGCGGCGCGATCAGGCGGTCGGTTCCATCGGTGAAATCGAGCAGCCGCAGCTCGGTCGATTCGGGATCGCGCCAGGCGAGCCGCGTGCCGGTTTGCGCGTCGAGGCTGCCGAACATCGCCAGCGCCTCAACCTGGGCTGTCGCTTCGACCGCGCCGCTTTCCAGATCCCATAACTTCACCTGCTGATCGGCGGTGGCTGTGATCGCAGTTGGCTGCGGAATCCGCCCGATGCGTGCGACCGTCTCGGCGTCGGCATCTGGGCCAGCGGGCAGCGTTTCCGGCGCTTCACTCGGATCGAGGGGCAGCCGCAGCACGTAGGGCACTTGACGCGGGTCGGCGGTGAGCACTTCCAGCCACACGGCGCGGCTGCCTGCTTCGACCCACAGCGCCGCCGGGAAATCGGGGGTTTCGGGCAGCGGCAACCGCTGCAATGTCCCTGTGTCCAGCGTGTAGACGCCGACTATATAGCCAGCCCCGTCGGTGTGCAGCGACGCGAGCAGGCCGCTGTCGGGGCTGAAGGCCGCATCGAGGATCGTCGTTGGCTGGCTGTCACCGCCGGAAATCGTGGATTGACCGACCAACGCCGGATCAGCGCCTGCCCGGATGTCCCAGAGCAGCAGCGCGCCGTCGGTATTCATCAGCGCCAGCCAACGCGCATCTGGGCTGAGGGCGAACCAGCCGTTACGGATCGTGCCGGCATCTGGCGGCAGCGAGTCGAAATCGATGCGCTGCGCCGAAGCCAGTCGTTCGACAGTCGCCGCCGTGATCAGCGGCGAGTCCTGCGCGGAGATCACGGCGGGCGCGCAGCAGAGAGTCAGCAGTATCATGCTCAGGATCGGTCGGGCCATCGTTCGTTTCACAGCTCACCCCACATTATCCACGATCTTTGCCCAGTGTATGTCCATTCGGGCAAACCTGCTATACTGAGTGCGGTCGGCGGATGGGCCGCCGTTATTGTGTTAGCGAACGAAGGATCGGGGCGATGCGAATTCGCGTAGAGGGGCGGTGTGCGCTCAATGGGGTGTATCGTCCGTCGGGCAACGGCAACGCGGCACAGGCGTTGCTGGCGGCGGCACTGCTCACCGACGCGCCGATCACGCTGCGCAACATACCACGCACCCTGAGCACACAGGCCATGCTGGATCTGGCGGAACGCCTCGGCGCGCAGTTGACCTGGCTCGGCGCTCAGGCGGTCACAGTGACAGCGCCACAGCTCGCCCAGCGCAAACTGACTCAGGTGGATACGGCGTCAGTGGCGGCGCTGTTGTTCGCCGCCCCGATTCTGGTGCGGCGGCAGTTTGCGCGCATCGAGTTCGATTTTCCGCTCAACCGGATTCGCACCCATCTGGAAGCGCTGCGCGATCTCGGCATCGATGTGGTCAACAGCAGCGGCGCGGTCGAACTGCGGGCCGCAACGTGGGGGCGGCGCGAGGTCTGGCTGACGCAGGCGAGCGTGACGGCGACGGCCATCGTGATGATGTTGGCCGCGCGCCTGGGTAAAGAGACGATTGTCCGGCACGCCGCGTGTGAACCGCATCTGCAAGATCTGGCGGCGCTGCTGGTGGCGATGGGTGCGCGCATCGAAGGCGCTGGATCGAATGTGCTGCACATCTACGGCACGGATGCGCTGGGCGGCGCAGATGTGACGGTCGGCCCGGATCATATCGAGACGGCCAGCATCGCCGCAATTGCTGCCATGAGCGGCGGTCGGGTGCGCATCGACGGGATTCGGCGGGCCAACCTCGGCTTGATCGCCAAAATCTACTGGCGGCTGGGGATCAGCATGGATATGGACGAGGCGACCGCCTTTATTCCGCGCCACGAAGCGCTAACGGTCTCGAATCGCGAAGAAGATGTCGATTCGTCGGTGGAAACCGCGCCCTGGCCCGGCTTTCCGTCTGATTTGGTGGCGCTGGCAACCGTGTTCGCCACGCAGGCACGCGGCACCTCACTGATTCACGAGAAGCTGTTCAACAATCGGCTGCTGTTCGTCGATAAACTCATGGCGA
>JAADYY010000510.1 GCA_010092805.1 Chloroflexota bacterium
ATGTTTTATTCCTTTAATCCGAGTGTCAAACCGTCGTTAACGAACCATCGCAGTGCTGATCGCACCACTGTGCATCAAGATCGATTTCAGCCGATGGCTGTGACCGCACGCTGAGTCGCTTGGGCGGCGGTCTCGAACGCCCAGGCAACTCGGTTGACGCCGCGCATCAGGTGATTGAGGGTAACGTTGCGCATGTGACCCTCGGTGTTCGCCAAGTCCAGCGCAGGCGCGAGATCTGGCAGTTCGGGGACGCGCACCGCCGGTTCAGTGCGGAAGCGCCCCTGACGGGTGTAGTTGATCAGCACCAGTTCGCGGCCAAGCGTCAGAATCGCGTCGTTGTAGGCACGCACACCGGGGTCGGTGACAGGTTTCTCGCTCAGCGCCGCCGATTTGCTATACAGATCGTCGAGCGCGGCACGCAGCAGCTTGAGCGCGTCGTATGCCGCAGAGAAGTCAACATCCGCGCCCGCCGCAGACGAGTAGCGGTTGAGCGTCGCTTCGAACTCGTCCGCCAAGCGCCGGAAATCGAATGGATGCAGCGGATTGTTGATCACGCGCTGTAGCGCTGCCGTATACACGCGCAGGTCGCGCATGAGGTTGTCTTTATCGGCAATTTCGAGGGTGTCGTTTTCCGTGTGCCAGGCGATGTTGCCGCCGCAGCCGCCGACACCGTAATAGCCGTTGGCTTCGCGGGTGGCTGCTGGCATCGTCGAAAGGAGCATGAAGAAGCTCGAAATCCCGATGTTGTTGAATGAGTAATCCCCGGCTTGATGCGGGCGGTCACCAGCGGCATCCTTGCCCGTCACATCCTTGATCGTTTTGACGGCGAAGTCTTCGGCTTCGGTCATCCACGAGATGTCGTAGTATTCGGTGGCCCAGCGGCAGCCCGGCGAGTCGATGTTGACCTGCGCGATGCAATTGCGCGCCAGATCCAGCCCGAACTTATCGACGAACCACGTTGAACCTGCGTAGCGCCCGGTCGAATGGCCCGACCACCATGCCACGCGCAGACTCCGTGCGAGTTTGTCGCTGTGTTTGTGGAAAATCCGTGCCAATTCCAGCAGAGTCGCGTCACCGACGGCGTTGTCGCCGATGCCAACATCCCACGAGTCGAGGTGGCCGTGCACCAGCACGAAGCGTTCCGGCTCCTGCGTCCCCTGAATATCGGCGACAACGACGGGGCATTTGAACCAGCCCTCTTTCAGCGAGGTGTGCAGCGTCACCTGAACCGGCCCAGCCTTCAGTTGTTCTAATAGGGCTTCGCCGTCCGGGCGATTGATCGAGACAACGGGCACGTTCGGCTGCCGCTGATAGTTGTCAAGGTCAGGCGCGCCCCAGATGGTGGTGCAGATGCCCCAGTGGATGTCCACGCCGGGATTGATGTAGATTTGCCCGATGGCACCGCGCTGCTCGAAGTGATAAACGGGCGGTGGCCCGCCGAAACCATCGACCACGACGATTTTGCCGCGCACATCCACATCGCTCGTCGGTGTGAAGTCGAAAAGATCTGGGCTGCGGCCTGCGGCAAACTTCGGGACGTAAACAGCCTCACCCGTCAACCCCTCCGGCGGCGTGTTGGTGGAGAAAGCAGGACTCTTGGCGCGCACTTCACGGTCGCCGATCATCAGCTTGGAACTCACCGGGACGCTCAAAAACAGCTCCGGCTCGTACACCTGATGTGGTACTCCGGCTGCTTTGAGTTGATCGACGATGTATTGGGCGGCGATGCGTTCGTCTTCGCTGGCCGATTCACGCACAAGGGTCGTAAACCGCTCGATCAGCGCCCAGGGTACCTCTGGGGAGAGTTCGTCCAGCAGGGCCGCTTCGACGGTTGTCTGCGCGGGATCGTATAACGTTTGCATCATGCGGGCTGCTCCTTGCGGCGTGAAGGCATTTTTATCAGAAGCAGTCGTCGGTTAGCGCGACGACGTTATAGCTCGTATAACGATGTTATATTCTTTCGATTGCGTAATACTTTAACACGGTGTGGAAAGGCATGTCAAAAGCAGATGTTACGAAAGTGCGGGGGCTTGATTCGTAAAATGTGACCAAGTTGCCGCGCTGATCAACGAAAAGATGCCTGCGCGGCGTTGGTCGCAGCGCCAGATCAGTCCATCACAAGGAACTGTGGGCTTTCGTCTGTTTCAGGGAGCGGGGCCGACTCTGCATTTGGATCAGCGTAACCGAGCTTGTGCGAGATGGCGGCGGCGGCCTTTAACACCACATCCTCATAGTTGGCAATGCGTTCGGCTGGAAAGCGCGGCGACGGCCCAGCAATCGAGAGGGCGGCGACCACCTGCCCGGTGAAATCGCGGATGGGAGCGGCAACGGAATGTGCCCCATGATCCAACTCGTCCGCGATGATCGCGCAGCCCCGCGCCTGGATCTCGGCGATCTGCGCTTCAACCTTCGCGCGACTGATCCCGTATTTCGGCAATGTGTCGCGTCCGGCGAAGAGTTCGTCGAGCACCTCAACGCGCTCAGTGGTGGGCATGAAGGCCAACAGAATCTTGGGGACGCCGCCCACGCACAGCGGTGCGCGCCGCCCAACACGCGCATACAGCCGCACCGACTGCGGCGACTCATACGCCGCGACACAGACACAATCGGTGCCGCTGGCGACGCCGAGGAAGATGCTCTCGTTGGTCACTTCACCCAAGTGATCCATCACTTTGCGGCTGGCTTCGATCAATGCGGTCTCTTGATCGACACGCTGGCCCAGCCGCAGCAATCGATAGCCCAGGTAGTAGGCTCCCTGGTCGTCACGCTGCACGATATCGTGCTGCTCC
>JAADYY010000511.1 GCA_010092805.1 Chloroflexota bacterium
CCCGGTGCCAGGTATAGCATATCTGTGACTACCCGCGATCATGTTGTGATGGGGTAGGTTTCGGCGGTGCGCATGAATTCCAGCGTATGGTCGAAATCGAGTATGCCCGCGTCCGATCCCAGCCCGGTGATCACGAGGCCAGAGGCGGCGGTCGCAAAGCGCCCGGCTTCCTCAAGGCTCCAGCCTTTCGACAACCCCACGATGAAGCCCGCGCAGTAGGCGTCGCCGCAGCCCGTCGAGTCGATGATGGGGAGTTTGTAGGCCGGAATGCGGATCTCGTCCATGCCCTGCGCCGCGATGCTGCTGCCCTCGCCCCCCATTTTGAAGACGGTGTGCTTCACACCGCGATTCAGGAAGAAGTTGATGATCTCCTGGCGATCTTCCAGCTTCGTGATCATGCGCGCTTCTTCCAAGCCGGGCATGAAGTAGTCGATGTAGGGTAGGGCGGGTTCCAGAATCTCAAGCAGATCGTCGCGTTCCAGCGCGATCATGTCGAGCGTGGTGATCGTATTGTGTTCTTGCGCGAACTTCAAGATCTGCCCGGTGGGCGCGCCGTCCAGCTTGGGCAGCAGATATGTGCCGCCGAAGTGCAGATAATCAGCCTCGGCGATCACGTCCCAGTTGACGTCATCGATTGTGAATTCGGCGTTGGCACCGAGCACATGCAGTGCCGGGCGCTCTCCGTTCGGGCGGATCGGCAGCATGGTCGCGGAGGTTTGCACCCCATCTTTGCGCACGAGATTGCTGGTATCGATGCCGTAACGGCCCATCGTATCGACGATGAAATTGCCCAGTTCATCCTGACCAATCGCACCCATCGCGATCACATCCGCGCCCAGCTTTGCCAGATCGACGCTGGTTCCGGCGGCGGTGCCCGCGACGGTCAAACGAATTTCATCGATCAGATCGACATTCTGCCCGGTGGGGATGCGGTTCACATGCCGCCCCAGAATGTCGAGAATGTGAATGCCTAAACTCACTACTTTCGCCATTGCTTCAACTCCTGCAACGAAAAATGCTGCCAATAATTTAAGATGTCGCTTCCGTTTTGGCCGCGAATCCTGCTTGGAAGACCTCAACGTAGCCCGCCACCTGCCACGCTGCCCGCCCCACAAATAGACCATCGATCAGATCGAGGCGGGCGTAATCGACACAATTATCGAGGTTCACGCTGCCGCCGTACAGCAACGGCACTGTTTGCCCGGCGGTGCCGAACAACGTCACCAGCGTCGCGCGGATGTGACGCGCTGTGTACTCCACGTCGGCGACTCCGGCAGGCGTTCCGCCTTCACCAATCGACCAGACCGGTTCATAGGCGACAATCAAACGGGGTAGATCATCGCTTCTGAAGTTGTGCAGCGCGATTTTCAATTGGCGGGCGACGGTTTCCGCCTCGATACCGAATGCTTTTTCCTCGGCATTCTCGCCAACGCACAGCAGAATCCGCAGCCCGGCGCGCAGCGCAGCCTGTACCTTTTTGTGGAGCGCGGCGTCGGTTTCGCCGAACAACTGCCGTCGCTCGGCGTGGCCCAACATCACCATATCGACGCCTGCCGCTTGCAGCATCGCTGCGGAGATCTCGCCGGTGAACGCACCGCGCTCAGCGAAGTGCATATTCTGTGCGCCCACCCAGATTCCGGTATCGACCGCCTCTTCCACTGCCCACACCAACGATGTATATGGCGGGATCACGAACAGTTGGACGCTGTCCGGGCTGCCGAGCCGTTCGTGCAGATCGCTGACGAACTGCCGTGATTCGGTCGGCGTCTGGTGCATTTTGAAGTTGGTGCCAAAGTAAAACGGCCTGTCAGTCATCGCAAGGTTTCAGCCTGTCACCGAGGCGGCGAGACGCTGCCCGGACTCGCGCTCGAATACAAAAACATAATCTATTGGGCACGCAACATACACCGTGGTCGCTTTGTCGTACCCATCTTCGGGCTGCACTTTGGCCTTCAGCGTCAAATCGCCAATCTGAAGGGTGAGTAGGTGCTGCCCGCCGACAACCAGCGCGCTTCGCACTACCTTCGCCTCGACTGTGTCTTGCGTTGGGGTTGGGTACACATGCACATGCTCAGGCCGGATGCCCAGCACAACCTCTGTGTGCCCATTCAACCCGTCAACGCGCGTCGGTTTGTTGAACAGCGGTTCCGTCAGTAAGGCATTACCGTCGTCGCGCCGCACGCGATACTCGATAAAGTTCATACCCGGATTACCCAGGAACCAGCCGCCAAAGCGATCATTTGGCTGGTCGTATACCTCACGAGGTGCCCCGCGCTGCACGATCACCCCATCACGCATCAGCGCGATCTCGTCGGCCAGCGTCATCGCTTCCGTCTGATCATGGGTGACGTAGATGATCGTCTGGTTGTGCTGCTTCACCAGTCGCTTGAGCACCCGTTTGAGCTGCACCTTCGAGGCGATGTCGACATTCGTGATCGGTTCGTCGAACAGAATGATACGCGGCTGCCGCGCGACGGCGCGCGCGACCGCGACCTTCTGCCGGGTGCCGTTATCCAGCTTGGAGACATCGGTGTTGGCGCTGCGACCGAGGTCGAGCGTGTCGATCACCGACTCAACGCGGGCTTTGCGCTCGGTCCGCGAGATACTCTTGTCCTCAAGCAGCGGCAGCTCGATATTGCGGTAAGCACTCATGCCGCGATACACGACCGGATATTGAAACACCATCCCAATATTGCGTTCGCTAGGCGTGAGGTCGGTCACCCGATCACTGTCGAAGTAAATATCGCCGGAAGTTGGGGTGTCCAACCCGCCGATCATGCGCATGAGCGTGGTTTTCCCGCAGCCAGACGGCCCCAGCAAGCAGGTCACAGTGCCTTCGGGAAACGTAAGGGTGATGTCATTGACGGCGACGACCGTGCCGAAGTCTTTGCGGAGCTTGTCGAGGCGAATTTCAGCCATTGGTGACCGTCCCCTGGCCGATATTGTGGCCGTCGGCGTCGGCATAGAGCAGAAACCGCGACGGATGTACGCCGATCCGGGTGTGCCCCTCTGTGAGCGCGCGCCCGGCTGCGTAGCTGACCATCGCTGTGAGTGCTTCGCCGTTCGTCTCCAGATAGATGACCAATTCCCCACCGAGATCTTCCACGAGCGTGATGTCCGCGTCGCAAACCATGAGATCCGCATCGGCAGCGGGCGCAATCTTGATGTCCTGTGGACGCAGCCCCACACGCACCTGCGCGTGACCATTAGCGCGTTGGTTCAGCGTGACCGGGAAGGTGAACAGCTTGGTCTGGCAGCAGGGCTGGCCGCTGTCGTGATCGATTTGGCCTGGCAGGAGATTCGCTTCTGGGAAGCCGAGCAGCGACATCGTCCGCACATGGTCGGGGCGGCTGTAGATGGCTTCCTGAGCGCCCGCTTCGATGATCTTGCCAGCATCCAGAATGTTGACGTTTTCGGCCAACATCAGGACCTCAAGGGCGTCGGAGGTGGTGTAAATGAAAGTAGCATCGAGGCTGGCTTGCATTTCGCGCATATCATCGAAGAGCTGTTCACGCAGCTTGAAATCCAACCCCGTCAGCGGATCGTCGAGTACGAAAATGTTGGTATTTTTCATGATGCCGCGCGCGATGGCCACACGTTGTTTTTCGCCGCCGCTGAGCTGGTTCGGCTTTTTTTGCAGCAGGTGGCTGATCTTGAGCCGGTCGGCGGTGCTTTCTACCAACGGTGCCACCTGTTGGCGGCTGTAGCCCATCAGCTTGAGTGGATAAGCGATGTTATCGAAGACTTGGTAGTGTGGGTAAAGCGCGAACGACTGCGGCACATAGCCAATGTTCCGCTTAGCGGGGGAGTAAGCGGTGACATCTTCTCCACGCATAATAATGTGTCCATTGTCGGGCTTCTCCAGCCCGGTGAGCAGGCGCAGCAGCGTCGATTTGCCAGACGCAGGCGCGCCGAAAATGACCGTGAAACTGTCTGCCTCGACTGCCATGTTCAGCGAGTCGATGACCGTGTTGCGACCGTAACGTTTGGAGACATTGTGAAATTCAACGGCGTTCATCGAGTATCCCGAATTATCTTCCCAAGCTCAGCAGGGTGGGCGCCAAATTGATGGCGAGCACGACGATGCCACCAATGATGACCGCCGCAATGGCGACACCAACTAGCGATTTCCGAAAATTGAAGTGGGACGGGATGTTCCCGAACGCGATTTGCAGCAGCGTTGAGGCGACAAGGATATGCACACCCCACCAATAGATCTCCCGATTTTCCTGCTGTGTGATCATCACGAAGCTCGTTGCCATGACAAAGATCAGGACGAGCTGCATCGTCGAGGCGAAGGTGCGGCGCGGTGCCGCGGTTTGTGGCGTTGTCGTTGGTTGATCGCTCATGATTAAACCTCGCCGCGCACCGTACCGAACGTCATGCCCACCAGCAGATAGCGCTGGAACAAGTAGACGGTCATGATCGGTGGGATCATGTAGACGGTCGTCATCGAGGCGACGAATGTCCAGTCAACGCCACCATCTGAGTAGAGATCGGTCGAGAACGAAACCGGGATGGTGGTCACGTCGCGCCCGCCCAGAATCAGGTTGAACAGGAACTCATTCCAGACGAAGATCAGGTTGAAGATAAAGGCTGCCACCAGCCCCGGCCCCACCTGCGGCAGCACCACCCGGAAGATCACGTGCCAGCGCGACCCCCCGTTGACGAGCGCGGTCTCGTCGAAGCGCTTTGAAACGCCGTCGATAAAGCCCTTGAGAATCCACACAGAGAAGGGGATGCTGAACATGGCATAAAACAGCGTCATCCCCAAGAAGCTGTTGCGCCAACCAAAGGCTGAATACATCAAGAAAACGGGGATCACGACCGCGACGGCGGGCACCATGCGAATCGACAACAGCAAGAACATGATCAGATCCGTGCCCGGCGGGTTAAAGCGTGAAAACGCATACGCCGCCATGAACGCCACTGCGATGGCGATAGTCACCGCGGTGACAGAAATGACGATGCTGTTGACAAAGTAATCGCTCACATTCGGGCGAGTCGCCAGATCGATGAAATTGTCGAAGGTAGGGACGAAAATGAACTGCGGCGGGATCGCCAGAATGCCGTCGGTCGTCTTGAACGCGCCGAGCATGATCCACAGCACAGGCGCAAAGAAGATGAACACAACCAGCCACAGCAGCAGGTGATACAGGCGGCGGTTACGGCGGTTTCTGATGCGGATCATTGGGCCAATTCCTCCCGACGCTTATTCAGGTTCAGGATGTACAGATAGATTGAGGTGAAGGCAATTGCGGTGAGCAGCAGCAGCAACGCCAACGCCGACGACCACCCCAAATCAAAGGCCTCGAACGCCTCGCGCCGCAGCAGCAGCGCAATGAGATCCGTCGTGTTACCGGGGCCGCCCTGCGTCATCAAATAGACCAAATCCAGTGTCTTGAAGGATTCGATTGTGCGCAGCAAAATGCCCAACATCAGGATGAAGCGGGCGTTGGGCAGGATGATGATCCGCAGACGTTTGAACCAGGGGATACGGTCGATCTCAGCCGCTTCGAGTTCGGCTTTCGGCACCGATCCGAGCGCAGCCAACGTCATCAAGATCATGAACGGCGTCCACATCCAAATATCGACGAGCAGCACCGCCATAAACGCGGTCGAGCGGTCGCCAAGCAAATTGACATCGCCGCCCAGCAAGCCGACAAGGTAGTTGACAATGCCGAACGTCGGTTCATAAATCAGCCGGAAGAACACCCCCGCCGCCACCGGCGTGATGATCATGGGGGTGAAGAGCAGTGTCAAACCGATGCGCCGCCCCGGCATGTCGCGGCTGCCCCAAAACAGGAAGCCAAGCAGCCCACCCAAGATCGTTTGGATGCCGACACCCACAAATACCCAGATGAAGGTGCGCCCTAACGCCGCCCACACCTGCAAATCGGTCATGATGTCAACGTAATTTTCAAAACCGATAAACCGCTCGTTGCCCAGAATGAG
>JAADYY010000512.1 GCA_010092805.1 Chloroflexota bacterium
ACACCCACGCAAATAATCCGCTACTGAAACAAGACATGGAAAACAACAAGAGAGGGGAAATAGAAACGCTCCAAGCGGATAATGCTTGAAGCGTTGAGTGCCCCATAGGGGAATCGAACCCCTGTTTTAGCCTTGAGAGGGCTACGTCCTAGGCCTCTAGACGAATGGGGCATAACGATTTTTATGTTAGCACTCACATGAGCAATGATCAAGATCCAAGATCGCGGCATTTAAATCGGGAAATGTGCGCATTCACCCGCACCCGAAGCTTGATTGGGCTGGGCCGCCTCACTCAGGAGGCGGCTTGTCCAAATTCCTGCATGATCGTTGCGGCGTACTTGATGCCGCGCACGTAACTTTCGATGCTGATGTTTTCATCGGGCGCGTGGAGATTTGCGCCCGCCGATGCGAACCCGGTCAGCACACAGGGAATCCACACATGTTTGAGGATGGTGCCCTCAGCCGAGACACCGTTGACAATCGGCGGCTGGCCGTAGAGTTTGGTTGCGGCGGCGATCACGGCTTGCGCCATCGGCTCCTTGACGGAGATCTTGTACGGCGGTTCGGCGGTGGCCTCAAAACGAGCTTCGATGTGCCCGAAGCCGTGTTTATCCAGGTGATCGCGCAGCTTTTGCATGGCCGCTTGCGGGTCCAGATTCGGAATCAGGCGGAAGTCCATCTTGGCGCGTGCCTCGTTCGGCACAATCGTCTTCGATCCTGGCCCGGTATAGCCTGCCACCAACCCGGCGATATTGGCCGTCGGCTCGAAGGCGCGGGCTTTCAGCGCTTCGATACCGTCGCGGCCCAACGCGAACTGATCGATCCCCCATTCGCGGCGCATATCATCCAAATCCACGCGCTGGATCTTATCGGCGAGCTGCTCGTGATCCTCATCCTGGAGTTCATACAGCCCGTCGTACCAACCGTCGATGAGGACGCGGCGGTTTTCATCCATGATCGTGTTCAGCGCGCGCACCAGATCCCAGGCGGGGGCGGGCAGCAGCGGAAAGTTCAGCGAGTGAATGTCGGCGTTCGCCCCGCGCGCGATCAATTCGACGAACAGCACGGATTTCAGGCCCAGATCGATGTCTGGCAGCCCTGTGCTGGTATCGACCGGGCCGTCAAGGCAGTGCATCCCGTCTGCGGCCAGCAGATCGGTGTTCCTTTCGACCCAGGGGCCGAGATGGACGCTGCCGATCTCCTCTTCGCACTCGATGATGAACTTCAGGTTGACTGGTAGTTCTCCGCGCACCTGCAAAAACGCCTTCGCCGCTTTGTTGAAGGCCAGCACACCACTCTTGTTGTCGCTGCACCCACGCCCATACATCACGCCATCCACGATTTCGGCTGACCAGGGGCCACCGTGCGTCCAGGCGTCGAGCGGTTCGGGTGGCTGCACATCATAGTGCGAGTAGCAGAGCATCGTGCGGCTGGACTGCGGCGTCGTCATGTGGCCGACGATGACGGGCGGCCCGCCGTCCAACTCGTGCAGATGGGCATCAAGCCCGTCGGCGTGCATCATCCTCAGCACCAGATCCGCGCACTCACGCAGCCCGATGTGCTGCGCAGAGATGCTCGGCTGGCGCACGAATGTTTGCAAGTCGCGGATGTATTCGTCTGCGTTGGCGTCAATGTAATCGTAAATATCCTGCATCGGATTGCCTCCCATACGAACCTGGCGCGTTGGCTCGTTCTTCGGATCGTTCAGTCGAGGTTGATCCAGCGGCGTTCGGCGCTGGAACGGTGCACGGCATCGAGTGCTTGCTGGCACTTGTGACCGTCCAGGAAGGTGGCCCCGGCTGCTAGCGGTTCACCAGCGCGGATCGCGTCGGTGAAGGTCTGCATCAGGCCGACAAAGCTCACATTCCAAACACCTTTGCCCACGCCCGGCAGATCTGCATTCGGATCGAGGACGCTCATGTCGATGTAATCTTCGCCTGCGCGGGCGACCAGCAGCTTTTCATCGCTGTTCGAGAGCAGAATCGTGCCCTCACTGCCGAAAATCTGCGTGTGGTTGCCGATGTTATGGCGCGCCGCGCCGCTCATGAACACCGAAACTAGCGCGCCATTCTGCATTTCGGCGGTGAAGCTGGCCTGATCATCGGCGCTGGCTGTCCAGGGATTGCTTGTATGCTTACACACACGATCTGGCACCATCGTCGCCACCTGCCCGCTGATCGCGCCGATGTCGCCGAGCCACCAGCGCAACAGATCGATTTGGTGCGAGCCGTTGGCCCCCAGCCGACCGCCGCCTGTCTCGGCCATTGACCACCAATCGTTTTCGGGCCGCGACGCTGGATCGCCCCACGATGCGCTGATATTGACGATATTCACGTGCCGCACCTGCCCGATGTAGCCCTCGTCGAGCAGCGCTTTGAGTTTCTGCCGCGTGGGGTTGAAGCGCAGCTCATGACCGATGATGTGTACCCGCCCCAAGCGCTCGGCGGCTTCCAGCATGGCGGCGGATTCGTCGCTGTTGAGCGCCATCGGTTTTTCGCAGAGCACGTGCGCGCCCGCTTCCAGCGCGCCGAGAGTCATCGGCGCGTGCAGATTGACCGGCGTCGCGATCCCGACCAGATTGACGCTGTGTTTGTCGAGGAGGGTGCGCCAGTCAGCGTAGGCGTGAGGGATGTTGAAATCCCGCGCGACAGCTTCGGCGCTTTCCAGGCGCGCGCTGGCGATAGCGACGACCTCCACATCCTGAATCTGAGCGAGGGCGGGCAGATAGGCTTCGCGGGCGAAACTCGCGCCGAAGATGGCGGCTGTGATCGTCATTCAGGTTCTCCGACTTCTGATAAATTCGGTCAGATCAGGCTGCGCTCGCGCAGGGCGTCGCCCACCGCTTCCAGATTGCGCAGCTCGGCTTCGGAGTAATTCCGCGAGATGAGCACCCCACTCGCACCGCCCTCGAATCCGGCGTGTACCCCGGCCTTGACTTCCTCCGGCGTGACCGCTTTGCTCGCGCCCGGCTGCCCGACTCCAACGCCGATCCCTGGATAGACGGGCTTTCCGGTTGCGTTGATCAGTTTTTCCGTCCAGTGCTTAACATATTCCGGCTTGAACCCGGCCAGCGGGCCGTCGGCACGCGGCGCGATGAAGTCTTCCAGGCCGAGCATGGTGGCGAGTGCGTTGTAGGCCCCGTCGGGGGTGGTATCGGCGAGTACGCCTTGCTGCCAGCTTGCCGCGAAATCTGCGAAGCGTGCGCCCGCCGGGGTGTGATAAAGCACCGGCTTGAACCAATCGGCGTATTCGGCGTAGGCTTCTTGATCGTACTGCGCGCGCAGATAGGGGTTATACGTGTTGATCACCTGCCAGATGCCGATGCCGAATTCGTGGGCCGGGTCGATGAACTTCACCAGCCCGGAAAGCGCTTCGTAGAAGCTGCGATGGGCATCCAGCCACAGCTTTTCCCACATCAGCACTTCAGGGTAGTGGAGCAGTTGGCGCAGGATCATCACGAAGACAGGTTCATCGTAGCGTGCGCCTGTGCGAATCTCGCGCAGCAGCTTGTCGATGCGGCGATAACCCTCGATGGCGCGCTGTGGATCGATGCCGCGTGCGCGCCCTTCGGCGACGAAATACGAGTCGAAGCCGGTGGTCGAGTCGGCGCGGAAGATGTCCATCAGCGGGCTTTGCCGCTCAACGCCCCATAGCATCCCCGCCAGTCCGTGATTCTGAAACCAATCCTCAACGACGCTGTGCCACCATGTCTGATAATGCGGGTTCAGCAGCGATGGACGGGTGGCGACTTTGCCCCAATGGTCGCGGTCGAGGAAATGCGGGAATCCGGGCTGCCAGATCGAACGAATGGCGGAGCTGGCTGTCTCGCAGTAGTAGGTGTAGACCTTGATGCCCCGTGCCTGCGCCGCCGGGATCACGTCGCGCAGCGTGTCGAACCCCGCGTACAGCGGATCGGGCGCAGCGAACTGTTGATGGAACGTTGCTTGATAATACGCTGGGTCGGTTTTGAAAAACGCGCCGCCCTGCAAATCGTCCGGTGCCTGCACACCATGATCGGGAAAGCCGTACATGGCGCGCCCGGCGTTGCCCCGGCTCCATGAGAGAGCCGAGATCAGGATGGCGTTGACGCCAGCTTTTGCTTGCAACAGATCAAGAACGGTTTCGACGCCTTCATCAACGAAGCTGATAGCCCCGACTTGGATGCCCACGAACGGTTGAGTCATCAGAGATTGATCTTTTCTGTGGTGAAAAAGCCGGTTTAATTTGCGCCGCGCAGACGCGGGTCGAGGAAGTCACGCAGCCAATCGCCCAGAATGTTGAGCGACAGCACCGTCAGCATGATCGCCATGCCGGGATAGATCGCCAGCCACCAATTCCCGCCGATGAGCTGATCGCGGCTTTCGGCCAGCATCTGGCCCCACGTCGGCACCGTCGGCGGCACGCCCAGGCCCAAAAAGCTGAGCGAGGCTTCCGCGAGGATCACACTGGCGACGTTGAACGATGCGATCACAATCAGCGGGGCGAGAATGTTGGGGAGGATCGAGCGGAACATGATCCGGGCGGTGTGCATCCCCATGCTGCGCGCGGCTTCGACATATTCTTTCTCGCGCTGCGAGATCGTCTCGGCGCGGGCGATGCGTGCGTAGGTCACCCACTGCCCAATGCCCAGCACCAGCACGAGATTGAGTACACCGGGGCCGAGCACCACCAAGACCATGATCGCCAGCAGAATGAACGGGAACGCGAGCTGAATATCCACCAGCCGCATGATCACATCATCGGCGGTGCCGCCCAGATAGCCGGAGAGGATGCCCAGCGTGGTGCCCAGCAGCCCGCCAATGGCGACGGCGAAAAACCCGACCAATACCGAAACGCGCGCGCCGTAAATCAAGCGCGAGAGGACATCGCGGCCCAGGCCATCAGTGCCCAGCGGATACTCGATCTCACCGTTGCGGTCAGGTTCCATCGGTGGGGTCAGGCGCACAATCGGATTCACACGATTGGGATCTTTGGGGGCAACATTCGGCCCGAACACCGCCGTGAAGATCACGATGCTGAGAATGATCAGCGCCAGAATTGGCCAGCGCGCTCGTAGGATGCTCCCGCCAGCGCGCCGCCAGACGGATGGTTGTGTTTGCAGCGTCGTGACCGGGACGGGTGCGGCAGTGCCCGCCCCAGGGATTTCCAGCGATTGCTCAGCCATAAAGCGCCCTAAGCGAATTCATAAGCGCAGCGCACGCTAATGCAAGCGCACACGCGGATCGAGACGGGTGTACAGCAAATCAACGATCAGGTTGGAGGCGACGAACATGAATGAAAAGACGATCACAGCGGCTTGTACTACTGGAATATCGCGCTGATTGATCGAGTTGAAGACCAACCGCCCGACTCCCGGCCACGAGAACACGGTTTCCACCACAACCACACCGCTCAGCAGAAAGCCCAATTCCAGCCCAATGATGGTCACCAGTGGCAGCAGCGCATTGCGCAGCGCGTGGCGCGTGATCACGAGGCGGTCGCGCAGACCCTTCGCGCGGGCTGTGCGGATGTAATCCTGCGACTGCACTTCGAGCATTGCCGACCGGACGAGCCGTGCATTGCGAGAGAGCGAAAACACCCCAATTGTGATCCCCGGCATGATCAAGTGGCGGATCGCTTCGGGGATGTTGTTCACGAACGTGCTCAGGTCGCCGGCCAGCAGCGGATCGAGGAGCGGCACATGCCCGGAGATGGGCAAGATGCGCCACTGCAACCCAACGATCAGAATCAGCATGATGCCCAGCCAGAAACTCGGCACCGATTGGCCGAAGATGGCAAACAACATCACGCCGCCGTCCGTGACGGTACCCCGGCGCGTCGCCGAGATGATCCCGATGGGGATCGATAGGGACAACGCGAACACCATCGCAAAGATCGTCAGTTCGAGCGTGGCGGGCAGGCGCTCCAAGATGAGATCCATCGCGGGCGTTCTGGAGACCAGCGAATTGCCGAAATCGCCGCGCGCGACGTTCGTCATGAACTGGATGTATTGTTCCGTCAGCGGGCGATCAAAGCCGAGACGGGTGCGGATCTCGGCGATCTCTTCATCGCTGGCGCGGTCACTGACGTACAGATAGGTTGGATCGCCGGCCAGGTGCAGCGTCAAGAAGGTGACGAGTGTGACGCCAAACACCACCAGCAACGATTGCAGCAGCCGACGGGTGAGGTAAATGCCCATGTGCGTATCCCGAGTCTGCTAAGCTGGGGCACACATCAGCGATGCGTGCCCCACACTACCGACGGGTGCGTTAACGCAGAGTCGCGTCTTGCACGTAGAGTTTCTCGTCGCGGCGGCCTTCCCACGCCAGGCGGGTGCTCACGCCGTAGAAATCCGGCTGGAAGTACAGCATCAGCCAGGGCGGGTCGTTGTAGAAGATCTCCAGCATGTTGAGCACAATTTCACGCTCTTCTTCTGGGTTGCCCACCTCGGCCAGGCGATCCCAACTGCTGAACCATTCTTCGTTGAACCAGCGGCCATAATTCGGGTTCGAGTCGGTGCCGGCGAGGTCGGCCATTTCGTAGAGGGGGTTCCAGTTACCGCCGCCCGATCCCACGAAGTACATGGGGCCGGCTTGCTGCGAAACCAAAGCCGGGATGAATTCCGTGTTGAAGTCCTGGATTTGGCAGTCGGTCTGGACGCCGATGTCGTCTAGGTACTGGCAGATGGTGAGGATGACGGCCTCATCGTTCAGGTAGCGGTTGCGGCCACCCTGAAGGATCATCTCGAAGCGGACGCCGTTCTCATCGCGCGGGTACCCAGCTTCATCCAACAGGGCTTCGGCCTGTTCTGGATCGTACGGATAGGGTTCCAATTCGGGGTGGTTGTTCGGCGCGTTGACCATGCCGTTGGCGCGCTCACATTCCACGCCCAGCCGCGCCGCGCAGATGGTCGGCACATCGACGGCGTATTGCAGCGCAACGCGCACCGCCGGGTCCTGGACTTCCTCAGCGCCGGGCAGCCCTTCAACATTGTCCGTGAAGTTGAAGCCGATGAAGATGCGGCGGAAGCCCTGAACCGCCTGAATTTCGGCGACGCCGGAGTTGTTGACTGCGTCGTGCTGATCCGGCAGTACATTGGTGATGATGTCCACGTTCCCGGCGATCAGTTCAGCGACACGGGTCGAGGCTTCTGGGATCACGCGCCAGACGATCTGCTCGAACGTGTCCGGGTCGAAGAGAGCGTAATCGTCCCATTTCTCCATCAGCAGGTAGTCGTCACGCACCCACTCCACGAAGCGGTACGGCCCGGAGCCGACGGGGTTGTTGGCGGCTTCTTCCAGCGTCATGGCTTCGTAGGTGTCCATGCAGTAGATGCGGACTTCGGTGATGAGGCCCAGCGCGATGGAGTTGCGGGCGTCGATGATGATGGTCGGTTCCAGTTCGCCGTCCACGCGGGCATCAACGTAGCCCATCGACGAGAAGACGAAGCCGGGGGTGTTGCCCGTGAAGGCCAGTTCGGGATCGGCGGCGCGCTGGAAGGTGTAAACCACGTCTTCGGCGGTCAGCGGTTCGCCGTTGTGGCAGGTGAGGCCCTCGCGCAGGGTGAAAGTATATTCCGTGCCGTCCTCTGATACTCGCACATCTTCGGCCAGCGACGGGGTGATGTTGCCAGCGACATCAATATCGTACAGGTTGCCGAACAGATGCGCCACGACGTTCGATTCGGGGCGGGCACCGACCTGCGGCGGATCAAGGCTAGTCACGTCGGTGGACTGGGCCACGATCAGCGTCGTTTCATCCGGGCCGGGTGCCTGGGCGCTCACCACCAGCGGCAGCAGCGCCAGAATCAGCACAGCGATCAGCACGCGAAGTTTCAGAGTCAAATACATTTCATCTCTCCTTGTCGGTAACAAGCAAACTTTCTTCAACTTGTGTGGGGCTGTATCCGTTTGTTGTTCAACGTTTGTGTCAGACTCTCCTTAACGCTATCCGAACCAAATCATGAAGCCATCTTCGAGCGACGCAGCCGGCGATTCAGCCACATCGATCAAGGATGGACGGCTTCGCACATCTCCAGCGATCAGGGCAGCACGCTGCGGATGGTGATCCCCGTCGCTTGCTGGCTGGAGCGAATACACGCCTCAACCATCGCCAGCGACATCAGATGATCGGCACCACTGCATTCCAGCGG
>JAADYY010000080.1 GCA_010092805.1 Chloroflexota bacterium
CAAACCAAACCCGTGCTACCATCAAACGGAAGGGAATGGAGGTGCAGCGTAGTGAGGACTATCTTAACTGTGGACGTGGTGCTGCGTCCAGACGAGAATTTGCCGATTGACGTGGCTGAGCAGATCGCCAACCGTGCCGGGGCCATCTTTGATTCGCCGCCCGGCGAAACGTGGGTCAAGATGCGCGCGGTGGATGCCTTCGCCGAAAACGAAGCCGACGAGACTCACTATCCGGTGCTCGTCTCGCTGATGATGACGCACATCCCGCCCGCCGCAGACTTGGCGATCTACGTACAGGATTTGGGCTATGCGGTGGCGCGCGTCACCAACCGCAGGCCGGAAGCCATCCACATCATCGTCGAGCCAAAAGGGGCCGGGCGGTTCGCGCTCGGCGGGCAAATGGCTTGAAGCACCTGCACGACGGACCACGGGGGGTGCGGCGGCGGCCAGCGCCCCCATCGGCGAATTTGCCCCGGCGCAGGGTCGTGATCAGCGGCGGTTATTGGTGGGCTGCGGGGCCAGTTCGAAATAGGGCAGGCTGTCGGCCATATCTTCGACCTTGTCCATCTCCAGGGTGAACGTCGGATCGCACGTCAGCGCGCGGATGCGGTCGAGCACCTCATAGTAATCGATCACGCCGTAGGGCAGGCCGCCATGCACATCGAGCTTGCCGGCGTTGTTGTTCACGTGGACATGCACCAGCCAGCGGCCCATCACGTCGAGCCACTGCTCAAACGGAAACTTCGAAAACAGATGGGCGTGGCCCACATCGACGCACGCGCGCAAATACGGATGATCGACTTCCGCCAGCACATCGCCGATGATATGCGGGTCGAACTCCCACATATTCTCGACGGCCAGCGTCACCCCCAGCCGTTCGGCGTAATCGGCCATGCGCGACCAAAACGTCACATTGGTGCGGTGCCAGCTCCGCCGGTACGCCTCGTTTTGAATCGACGCGATGAAGTTGGCGTGAAACACAATCACTTCTGCGCCCAGATCATGGGCAATCTGCAGGGCGTGCTGGTAGCGCTCGACGCACACCTGATTGATGCGGCGGTCGGGGCTGCCCGGTGCCATATCCATAAAGGGGCCGTGCATTGCCAACGGGCCGCGCACCGAAGCCAGCACCCGCTTGTAGGTCGAGAGGGTCGCTTGCCAATCGCCATCCAGGACATGCGGATAGGCGAACCCCATCACCTCAATGCCTAGATCGTGCTGGCACGCAAGGTCAATGCACGCCTCGATGTTGTTCAGCCCGGCGCTGAGTAGTACGCGATCCGCCATCAATTGTTCCTCGCTGCCCATTGATTGTTAACGTGAGGTGGTCAATGGTTTCAGTCTACAACGGTTCGCGCGCGTGAGACAACCTCCTAATCTTTGCGGGGGTTGCGTGCCGGGGGAAACGCGCCATGAAGTTAGCAAATCCTAACTTCACCCGCGTGGTCGCGGTCTCGATCACGCGGGGCAGGCCGCCTCACCGTCAAAGCCCGCCGGACTCCACACCGCCGGGGTATTGCCCAGCGGCATCTCCGCCAGCAGCGACCATGCCCGCACCTCGGTATCGATGAGCGCCAAAGCGTAGGCGCTGCGCACCACCAACCAGCGTCCGTCGGCGCTGAAACGCGGGAAATCGACATGGCTCAGCGGCTCACCTGCCAGCGGATACAGCGTCGCATCGGTGTCGGCGCTGCCCACCAGCGGGATTTGCCAGAGCTGGTTTGCACGGATGTTCTGTAGATGGCGGGCGGCGGTCAGCAGCGCGGTGCTGTCTGGCAGCCAGGTGATGTCGAGGACCAACGTCGGCTCGAAGCTCAACTGCGTCGGGATCGCGCCCGCTGCGTTGCCGATCATCCAGAACTGATCGCTGCTGGGCGAGGGTGCGTACACAAACCCGATCAGATCGCCGTCGGGCGACCACGCGGGCATCTGCACGCTGCCGGTCGGGAAGTTCGTCAGGCGATCTTTGTTCGAGCCGTCCGCGCCCACCACCCACAGATCGGCTTCACGCAGCAGCGGGGCCGCGCTGCCCGCGCTGTCGGGCGGCGGCGGTTCGGCGGTGGCGAAGATCGTCGCCCCGGCCACGCGCTCCTCGTAGGCGACATAGGCCAGCCACGCGCCGTCCGGCGACCAGCGCGGGGTGTGTTCGTCGCCGCTGACGCTGTAGAATTCCGGCACGCCGCCCGCCGCCGGCACCCAGCCGACGTGATACGTCCGCTCGCGGGTGCCATCGCGCAGGCGGTTGTCGCGGATCATGGTGAAGGCGATCCGGTCGCCTGCCGGGGACGCCTGCGGCTCCCAGATGCCCCATGCGGCGGCGGGCAGTGCGTCGTACTGCACCAGCGCGCGCGGGTCGCTCCCGTCGAGGCGGGCGCTGTAGAGTTTGGGCAGCGCCGGGCCGTCGCTGAGCGTGTAGATCAGGCGGCAGCCGTCGGCGCTGAACCCCCACACATGATGCCAGCCCGCCCCAAACGCCAAGCGGCGGATCGTCTGCGACCCCACATCATAGAGCGTGATCGCAGTTTGATTTGCGCTGTCGGCGGCGATCAGCGGCCCAACGAGCGGCGCGGCGGGGATGCCGGGGGCGGTCTGCGCCACGACGGGCGCGCCGATGACCCCCGCAGCGACTAAAATCAGCAGCGCCAGCAGTGCACGGCGCGGGGCCGACCGGGCACTGTGCGCAGCGCCCGGCAGCCCGTGTGCGTAAGTGGTGTGTCGCGCAAGCGGCTCCAACGGCATTGCGGCGCGCGTCAGTTCCCAAAAATGGGGATGAAGACGCCGCCGTTGTTGCGCAGCAGCCCCAGTTCCGCCGGAATCCAGCCGCGCACCAACCGATTGTTGCAGACCGCCTCGATCTGGAACCAGCTCGCCTCTTCCGAATCGCGCGCTGTGACCGGGTAGAACAGGTCACCCGGAACCTCGCAGATCACGCGCGAGCCGAGCGATGCGATGTTGTAAATGGGGTTGCGCACGCCGATATACAGCGATGGCTGGTTGATCTCGCCGCGCACGGGCACCTCAGGCACGTTGGCCAAGCTGCCGCGCAGGATCAGAAATTCTGATTTGACCCAGCCGCGCACCCCACCGACTTCGACAAACCACCACAAATCGTCGGGGTCTTCTTCACCGTTGCTGCCCAACACCACCAACCGCGTCCCGCCATCCAGCACACCGACGACGGTGAACTGTGGGCCGTCGCCGCTGCGCAGGTTGAGGTTGTCGGTATCGACGATGGCGTAGCCTTCGAAGACTTCCGCCAGCCCCGCCGGGTTGACCGGGCGCGGCGCGGTTTCGTTGAGGGGGACAGACGGGCCGGGGCGGCCATCGGCGGGCACCGTGATGATCTGCCGCGCCAAGTCGGCGACAAACGTCAGGTCGTCACCGATAGCCACGACCCCCGAACCGAACAGCGGCAGGTTCACACACTGATCGACATCCAGGAAGACCAATTGTTCGCGCAGGCCATTGCCAGCGGCGCTGGTGATCTCGACGACCAGTGGGTTGAAGCGCGGACGGAACACATACGGGAAGCGCGCGCCCTCGCTGTAAGTGGCGTTCTGCCCAACTGGGAACAGGAACGTTTCCTCAAAGATGATCTGGCTGCTGCCATCGGTGACGGTGAAAATGAAGGCTTCGCGGTCACGCCCGGTGTTATCGCGGTCGGGGCGCAGCGTGCCGCCCAAAACCGTCAGGCCGGTGCAGTCGGCAACAACCGACAGCCCACGTGCGGAACCGGCAGCGGCGGGGGCAGCCGCCGAAAGCAGCAAACTCAGCATGAGCAGCGCGCTCACGCCGACCAGTGCATAACGCTGTAACTTTTGCATCTGCTTATGACTCCCTGGTGAAGGCGTTTCAAAAAAGACGTATTCACGATGATACCATTTTCAACGACTTTGCCCCGAAGCGCCAATCTCAGTTTCTTCATC
>JAADYY010000513.1 GCA_010092805.1 Chloroflexota bacterium
CTCAGCCGCAGATCGTCGAACATACGCGGGGCCGCCTCGTTGAGCTGTTCGATCACGCTGTCCACGATGTCGGCGGGCAGTTCCTCCACGCCGATCTCCAGGGCGAAATCGGGCGCTGTCGCCGACTCAGCGGGGGCTGCTGGCGACTCGGCGGCCAGCGCCGGGGCCGCCCACAGCGTATTCAGCTTGCCGAGGGGTGCTCCATCACCTCGCGCTGCTCCGCGTAGCGGCGGGCGACACGCCGCGTCATGTCACGCATCCGCCGGAAGTAGCTGGCGCGCTCCGTCACCCCAATCGCGCCGCGCGTATCCAGCACATTGAACAGGTGGCTGCACTTCAGCACGTAATCATACGATGGGATCAGCAGCCCGGCTTCGAGGGCGCGGGCGCTTTCGCTTTCATACACATCGAAGGTCGCTTTGAGGCCGTCCACATCGGCGACCTCGAAGTAGTAGGTGCAGTGCTCGATCTCGCTGCGCAGGTAAATATCGCCGTAGGTGAGGGCAGTTCCGTCGCCGCCCAGCCAGTCGATGTCCCAGACGGCGTCACGATTTTGCAGCGGCAGCGCGATCCGCTCGAGGCCGTAGGTGATCTCCACCGACACCGGGTCGAGTTCCAGGCCGCCCGCCTGCTGAAAGTACGTGAACTGCGTGATCTCCTGACCATCCAGCCACACTTCCCAGCCCAGGCCCCACGCGCCCAACGCCGGGCTTTCCCAGTTGTCCTCCACAAAGCGGATGTCGTGCTCGCGCTGGCTGATGCCCAACGCCTCCAGCGACTGCAAGTAGAGTTCTTGCGGGTTGCCGGGGTCGGGCTTGAGGATCACCTGGTACTGGTAGAACATCTGCATCCGGTTGGGGTTTTCGCCGTAGCGCCCGTCGTCCGGGCGGATGCTCGGCTCGACATAGGCGACGCGCCAGGGTTCCGGCCCCAGCACGCGCAGCAGCGTCGCCGGGTTGCCCGTGCCCGCCCCCAACTGAATGTTGTACGGCTGCCAGATCACACAGCCCTGGGCCGCCCAAAATTCTTGCAGCTTGATGATGATTTGCTGAAACGTCAAGGGACTTGTCATCAATTTTTCCGGGAGTGTGTTGTGTGGACAAAATACGCGTGGCGGGCTGATGAACGCGCAGATGTGCGCACGGTTGGCCCACCGTTCGCGGCACGAGCGTACATTATAAAGGCTTTTCTGGCAAAGACTCAGGGGTAGACCACTTGCGGCATTCAAGATAATATCAACGCAGGTTCCCAGACTTGTTTGCTTTTCAACCGCTAAGGAGACAAGACGATGCGGATTCGGATGTTGATGGTTATGTTGCTGATCACGCTGGTGGCCGGGGCGCTGATCCCGGCGGTGGCGCAGGATCTGCCGGGCGGTGTGCCGGCTGAACTGCCCGACGGCGTGTTGACTGAGGATTTCACCGTCGATTTCGGCGACTTCACCAGCAATGCGCAGCTCACCTACCCCGCCGAAGGTGACGGCCCCTTCCCCACGCTGATCCTGATTCATGGCAGCGGCTTCGCCGACATGGATTTCACCCAGTTCGGCCTCGACGGGGGCATCCTCTCGACGATCTTCCGCGACATCGGCTACTACCTGCCGACGCAGGGCTACGCGGTCATCCGCTATAACAAGCATTATGTCGATGGGCCGGGGCAGTTCGATTTCCAGGCATTTACCGGGCTGCGTCCGCCGCAACTTGTCACCGATGCGTCGTCGGTGTTGGATGTGGCGCTGGAACTGGCACCCGTCGATCCGGAGCAGATTTACATCTACGGTTGGAGCGAGGGCAGCGCCATCGGGACGACGTTGTTTGTCCAGCGCCCCGACGATCTGGCCGGGCTGATTCTGCAAGGTGCGCTGGGGATTCCGTTTGTGGATGCCCTCGTTTTCCAGACGGTCGATGTCACCGGTGAGTATCTGCGCGGCCTGGCCCCGGATGGCGTGCTCACCGAAGATCTGCTGCTGGAAGCCGCCGCCGACCCCAACGCCGGGCTGGTGATTCAGGGCACGGTGCAGGGGGTGCTGCTGGCGCGCAATCAGCTCACGTTCGCAATTGAAGGGTTGTCGCCCGCGATTGACACCGACGGCGACGGCGTGATCATTCTGGATGATTGGCTGGCGGATGTGCCGCCGTTCTTCGAGCAGTTGCTCGGTCAGGGGCAGTTTGTCGAGTCGATCACCACGCAGGTGGACGCGCTGGCGGCCATCGACAAGCCGATTTTGCAGCTTCACGGCAGCAACGACGCCAACATCCCGCCAGAAGCCGCGCTGGCCGTCGATGAAGCGCTCGCCGAAGCGGGCCACAGCGATCACACTGTGATCATTTACGACGGATTGGGGCACTCGCTGGGGTTGGCAGAGACCGTCTTCGCCGACAACTTCGCGCCCATCGCGCTGGAACCGCTCGCTGATCTGGTGGCGTGGCTGGACGAACGCACCGCTGAATCAGTCGATTGATCATGAAGTGGCGGATTTGGGATCTGACGAGGTGCACGCGATGATCGAGTTTGGCTGCCACACCTGGGCGTTCAACGACCTCACGCTGAGCGAAGCGCTGGGTACGATTGCGCGGCTTGGCTTCCGGTATGTCGATTTGGGCAGCGGGCCGGGCCTCAACAGCGCGCGCGCCGCCACGAATCCGCGCAAAACCGCCAACGAGATCACCGAGGATCTCGACTTTTTCAACCTCAAGATCAGCGACCTGTACCTGATGCTGCCGCGCATCTCGCTGGATGATGACGAACGCCGCGCCAAGGACATCGAAATTTTTCAGGCGCTGATGCCGTTCGCGCAGGCGCTCAAAACGCCGGGGATCACCGTGTCGCCGGGGTTGGCGCACGCGCCGGAAGACACCGCCGCCTTCGCGCGCACCACCGAAGCGTTACGCGCACTGGTCGCGGCGGGGGAGAAGGTCAAAATCCCGGTGAGCATCGAGCCGCACGTCGACTCGATGGCCGCCACCCCGGAAGCGGCGCTCAAGCTCATCGACGCGGTGCCCGGCCTGGGGATCACCCTGGACTGGGCGCAGATGATCTATCAAAATATCAAGCACTCGGAGATCATCCGGCTGCTGCCGCACGTCCGCCATGTGCAAATCCGGTCGGCGACGCGCACCCGCTTGCAGACGCCGTTTGAGAAGGGCCGCATCGACTTGCCGCGTATGCTCGGCGCGCTGCTGGATGCGGAATACGACGGCGTGATCACCGTCGAGACGACGCTGCTTTCCGGGCGCTACGGCATTCAACCCGTCAACGCCGCCCGCGAAGTCACCAACATCCGCGACGCGCTGCGCGACACCCGAAATACACTGCTGAAATCAACCGCGACCTGATGTTAAAATACTGATTGTTCCAAAAATATCCGCCCGATTTGTAGCCTGATCAAGTTAAAGGACTCAAGCTGATGGCAACCATTACCGTGAACGTCAAACAGGTGAACGACGCCACTTCGGAAGGCACCGCCCGCGATCACAAAGTGCTCATTGACCGCCCCGCCGCCAAAAACGGCTACGATGCCGGCGCGATGGGCGGCGAACTGCTGCTGATGGCGCTGGGCGGCTGCTTCATGAGCAACCTGCTCGCCGCAATCCGGGCGCGCGATGAGGTCAACATCAGCGCCATCAGCGTCGATGTGGTGGGCACCAAGGAAGACACCCCGGATCACTTCAGCGCGGTCGAGCTGCAAATCAGCGCCGCGTATGATGACCCGGCCCAAATGGAAAAGCTGGTCACCATCGCGGAGCGCGGCTGCCTCGTCGCCAACACACTGCGCAACGCCGTCAGCCTGTCATTCACGATTCGCCCAGCGGTTGGTACCCCACACGCGTGAACCGACGTCTCATCCTGATCATTGTTGGGATCACCGCCGCGCTGGCGGTGGTGATCCTGCTCACGGCGGCGCTCGTCCCGGAACAACTGCACCCGGCATTCGCGGCGGCGGTCGCCTTCGCCAACGCCGCTGGTCAGGGCGACGACGCGACCGCCTTCGCGCTGCTCGGCCCCGAACTGCAAGCGTATGTGCGCGCCAACTGCCCCGACGGCAGCGTCTCGGCGTGCGTCAATGCCTATACCCCGCCCGAATGGGGCGATCTGCTGGCGGCGGTGTATCGCCGGGCCGCGCCCGACGGCCCCGATGCCTGGGATGTGAATCTCGTCGCCACCTATGCCGAAGGCGTCGGTTTCAGCGGCGTGTGCATCTATACGCGCACTGAGCAGATCGCGCCGGAGGATTGGCGCATCGTCGAGTGGGCGGGGTACATCCACTGCGGCGACGGGCGTTCGCGCAACATGGCGACCAACCCGGAGACCCCTCACCGTGCGCCTTGATCTGGCGCGCTCGATCCTGATCGGCCTGGTCGCCGGGATCAGCGCGGCGGGCTGCATCCCGGCTCGCACGCCGGACAACCTCGGCGCGACGGCGGGGCCGCCCGTCGTCGTCACCGATACGCTTTACCGGGGAGCGGCCTTCAGCGCATACTATCCACGTGGTTGGCGGGTGATCACGAGTGCCGCGAGCGCCCCGCCGACGGTGACGTTTGTCGCGCCGGACGACTGCGCCCTGCTGCTGATCAGTGCCGGGCCGGTCGCCGAGCCGCCAATCTCGCCTGTGTGCCCCGCCGCCGACATCCGCACCACGCAGCAGATCATCAGCCTCGATGAGCGCACGATCACGCTGGCCGGGAGCGCCCCCGCCGCCGACTGGTCACGCTTCGAGATGGTGGCGGCGCAAGTGGCGGCATCCGTGCGCCCTGAGTATAATCAGCCTTAGTTTGATCGCGTCAGCGATCATCAACATCAAGTCAAAATCAACATCCGAGCGCGATCACCCGGCCAGCGAGCAGCGTCTTGACCCAAAAGAACCCGCTTCCCTCCACGCTGTACACAGAGGAATACTTCCGCACAGCCTGCGAAGGCTTCGACGAGTTCAACACCAGTGAGGGCGAGCAGCTCTCGCGGCGGCTGGCGTCGGCGTTCGCGCTGGCGGAGGTCACGGCGGGGATGACTCTGCTCGATGTGGGCTGCGGGCGCGGCGAGATTCTGCGGCACACAGCGCGGCTGGGCGCAGACGCCTACGGCATCGATTACGCTGAGGTCGCGGTGAGTTTGTCGCAGCAGGTGATCACGCCGCTGAGCGGGATCGCGCCGGGGCGGACGGGGGTCTATCAGGCGGACGCCAAACGGCTGCCCTTCCCGACCGCGCATTTCGACCGGGTGGTGATGTTCGATGTCGTCGAACACCTCTACCCCTGGGAACTCGATCAGGCGCTGGGTGAAGTTCACCGGGTGCTCAAGCCGGACGGCATGTTCGTTGTCCACACCGCGCCCAACATCTGGTATGACCGCTACGCTTACCCATTGGTGCGGCGGCTGCGCACATTGATGGGCCAGGGCGCGGCGTATCCGCGCAACCCGCGCGAATTTCTGGTGGCGGTGAACGAACACGTCCATGTGAATGAACAGTCGCTGTGGAGTTTGCGCGGCACGCTGCGGCGAGCGGGCTTCACAGGTAAGGTGTGGCTGGAAAGCCCGCCGCAGGATTGGGCCAGCCAGACGAATCTGGTCGGGCGGGCACGACGGATGGCGTTCCGGGTGCCGCCGTTTCGCTGGTTCTTCGAGCGCGAGGTGTTCGCTGTCGTTCGCAAAGCCTGATCCGGCGCGACGATCTGGCGAGGGAAGGTGGGGATCATGACACGTGCGAAGATTCATCCAAAGCTGCATCCAATGATCCAGCAGGTGCGGTTTGTACGCGCGGAGTTTTTGCGCGGCGTGGACGGGGTGACCGAAGCCGAAGCGCTGCGCCGCTTCGAGCCGATGAACACGATTGGCTGGATCGTCGGGCATCTGGCCGTGCATGAGTACCGTTTCTGGGTGCAGATCGCGCAGGGGCGCACGCTGGAGTCCGGCGCGGCGATCACCGCGCAGGTGGGGCCGGGCCAGCCCGCGACTACGCCATCGCTTGCCGAAATGCAAGCCGCGTGGCACGACATCACCGCCGCCGCCGATGTGTACCTGAACGAGGTGACGACCGATGCGCTGCTTGGGCACCTGGAATGGGACGGCCAGCCGCTCAAAGAGAACACCGGGACCCGGCTCTACCGCACCATCTATCATTACTGGTATCACATCGGCGAGATGCAGGCCATCCGCCAACTGCTGGGCCACAAGAATCTGCCGAGTTTTGTCGGGAATATGGCCGAAGCGCTTTACCAGCCGGATTTCGGCAACACAGCGCTTGATTGACTTGCTCACTATCGACAAATGAGTTTTCCGAGGCGCACTGATGCGCGATAAACGACCCGTTGACGAACTGAGTATCGAAGAGCTGGAACGCATCCTGGCGATCAAGCGGCGCGCCGCCCGCCAGGAACAGATCGCGCGGATGCACCGCGATGGGCGTCTGGTGGGCGCTGGCAATGGGCGCGGCGGCGCTGTACCCAGCGATCACGAACTGCCCGTCGAGCGCCCGATTCAGGTGTACCCGCAGACTCCACCGCCCGACTCAGCGTTGACCGGCCCGCCCGTCAACGTGCCCGCCCCTGTGCCGGAGTCGGCGCTCATCCCGGCGGAGTCGCGGGCGCTCACGCATGACGAAAGCGGTGTGCCGCAGTTCGAAGAGGGCGACGCCTACACCGAAACCGAGTTCGCGCCGCGCCCGGTCAACAAGAAGGCGCAGCGTAAACTGATCGACCGCGTGCTGATCTTCGTTGAAGTCGCGGCGGTGATCGGCATCGTGATGATCGCGCTCAATCTGGTGGGGGCCATCGGCGCGCTGGAGCGTGAGACCGCCGAAGCGCAGGCACTCGCCGACGCGCAGCGCCGCGCCGGGCAGCCGACGCTGGCCCCCACGCCGGAACTGCGCATGGAGAATTACGTGCTGCCCGGCGGCCACACCTCGCCCACCGAACCCGGCGGCGCGCAGTTCAATTACGCCGAAGTGCCGGAGCATCTGCTGCCGGTGGTGCAAAGCCAATGGATCGCGCCCGTCGTCAGCCGCCCGCAGGTGACCAACGAGACGGCGCTGCGCCTGAACATCCCGGCGCTGGATAACTTCAACCAGACGATTGTGCAGGGCGTCGATTGGAATTCGCTGATGCAGGGCGTCGGCCAACTGCCCAACGACACCCACCCCGGCGATCCAAACGGCAACGTCGTGCTGGCCGCCCACAACGACATCTACGGCGAACTGTTCCGTGATCTGGATCAGCTTCAGCCGGGCGACGAATTCCACATCGAGACGGCGACGCAGTTGTACAGCTACCGCGTCACCGAAATTCGGGTGGTGGAGCCGCACGAAGTGTGGGTGCTGGAAGCACGCGGCGCGGCCACCGCCACGCTGATCTCGTGCTACCCGTATCAGGTCAACGACCAGCGCATCATCGTCTTCGCCGACCGCATCACCTAGCGAACGTCAAACACGAATTTCACCGAGGAGACCCCCACAGATGGCCAAACGCCGCAACCAATCCAGCGGATCGAGCAGCCGCCGCGAGCGCGAGAACGAGCGCTCCACCAGCCAGCAGGGTTCGAGCCGCTCATCGTCTTCATCGTCCTCATCGTCCTCATCGTCTTCATCGTCGGCTGCGCCGGGAACAGCGCGCGGCAGCAGCAGCACCAACAGCCGCGAGGGATCGTTCGGGATGATCCCGGCCAGCCAGCGCCGCGCCGAACGCCGCGCCCGGCGGGGGCAGCGCCGCTCCGGGTTTGCGGCAGCCAATACGCAATCGCCGGCGGTGCAGCGCGTCCCGTCACAGCAAGCGAAGGGTGAACTCACGCAGGCGGCCATCGCCGATTTGCTGCATAACCCCACCAAAACGGTCAGCGTGGAGCAGCTCAAGCAAGAATACACTTACGTCGTCTCGGATCTGCGCAGCATGGGGATCTTGGCGGCGGGGTTGGTGGTGCTGCTGGTGCTGCTGGCGACATTCCTGCCGACTTAATCAAACCGACTCCGCATGAGGTTGAGCAGCGCTTCCGGCGTGATGTCCCGGTAGCGCTCCAGGGCCTGCCGGGCGGAGTCCGCCTGGCGGGTCAGGTCGTCGAGGTCGGCCTGCAACTTGCCAAGCCGATCCTTCTCCTCGCGCAGCCGCTGATTGTTGTAAAAGATGCGGTCTTGCTGGGCTGCCTCTAACTTCGCTTCCAGGGTGGCGCGCTGCTGCTTCAGCGCGTCTTCGATCTCCTTGAACCCGTTCTCGATGGTGACCACCGCCGGGTCATTGGGCAGAATTTGGTAGTCGAATTCATCCTCAATCGCTTCGCGCCACGTGAGCAGCTTGGCCCACTCCCCTTCAGGATCGGCACCGCGCACATCTTGGAGCGCTTCGAGTGCGGCCCTTTCGTTGACTCCGTTCAAATCGGCTGCCGTCCCGATGCCCGCCCCGTGCAGGGCCTCAAGGCGCGATTTACCGAAGCCGCTGGGCAGCGCCACCTTCTTGCCCGTCTTGCTCTTGTCGATGGTGTGCTGCTTTAGAAAGGCTTGCAGCCGCTGGTCTCGATTGCGCGCTTCCAAATCGCGGATGTCGGCTTGTTTGTTGATGGGGATTTGCTGCAAATCCTGATCGACCGCATCAATTTGCGTCTGAAGCTCCTGAAGCCGCTGGGTGAATTCGGCCTGCCTCTGATCAATCGAGGCTTCGATCTGCGCTGCTTCGCGCCCCACCTGCTGACGGTGGCGTTCCAACTCATGATAATTCCGCTCAGCGACGCGCTTCGCGCTGACGACGGCGTAGCGTTCGAACTGCACCGGCACAACCCGCCGGGCGTAGTTCCAGAAATGGAACAGGTGGCGGGCGC
>JAADYY010000514.1 GCA_010092805.1 Chloroflexota bacterium
CGCTTACTCGTCCATACTGGGCGCCGCGCGCTCGGATTCACCGCCTTTTCTGCGGCGTGCGTTTCCAGATGTCGTGCCACCTTGGCGTCCAGCGCTGGTTTCCAGGTCCCCGGCATGATCGATTCCAGTTCCTCGAGCCGCGCCGCCGCCCGCGCCTGCTCCGCAGGATAGGCGCTGTGGGCCGCCGTCGCCGACAGCCAAAGGTACGCCTTCGCCAGCGCCCTCGCAGGTAGTCTTCCGGTGGCGGGATCCGCGGGCGCTTGCAGATAGAGCTGTGCCGTCGGCCAATAGGCGGGGGCATAACCCTGCGCCGCCGCCGATTCAAACCAGTAGCGGGCGGTATCGACGTCCGCTGGTCTTCCTATGCCATGTCGATTCAGGATGCCCAGTTGATACTGCGCCTCTGGCGCACCGCGCTCGGCGGCCCGCGCGAACCAGCTGTGGGCTTCTGCTGGATCGATCTCCACCAGCAGGCGGCCAAGACGGATCATGGCCGGTGTCAGCCCCTGTTCGGCGGCCTGCCGGCACAGCGCGATGCCTGCATCCGGATTGGGTTGCACGCCCGTGCCGCTGGTATAAAGCTCGGCCAGCGAACACAGCGAGAGCAGATGGCCGTTACGGGCGGCGCGGTCGTACCATACAGCCGCGGTCGCTGGATCCGCCGATCGGTGCGTCCCGGCCACCAGGCAATCGCCCAGGTTGTGCTGGGCCACAGGGATCTCGCCCGCCGCCGCACGCTCGAACCAGCGGCAGGCCTCGGCTGCGTCGACCGCCCGCCCCCAGCCGAATTGATAAAACAGCCCGACATTAAACGCTGCGAGCGGATTGTCCGCGGCCTCGGCGATGCGCCGGAATGCGGCGTAAGACCGCGCATAGTCGCCCTCTCGCAGTGCGGCCTGCGCGCCGGCGAGCGGCGCGGCCAAATCCTCCGCGCCCAGCACCGATGTCAGCCAAACTGCGAATGCCAGCGGCCAAAACGCAAACGGTCGGACCACAGGTTTAGTCTTCAAAACCCAATAGATAGGCGATGAGATTGGTCGCCGGGTAGCCTTGCGCCCATCCAATGGCGTCAGTTGCGAGACGGAAAGACCCCTTGCAAGGCGATGATGCAGCGGACCACCAGGTATGGCTGCATGATCGAAAAAGGCTGGCCGCCGCCGGTGGGATTGACGGTGGTGGCCGCGTCGGCCGTACCCGTCACGGCCCCCACCGCCATATCCACATCGGGCGCGGACGAGGAATAGATATCCTCGCGCCCGCTATTGGCCAGCACCGCTCCCTCTGGCGCAGCGGTTCCGCCCACCCCGGAATGGGCTCTGGCCTTCAGATTCATCGTCACACTGGTGCTCGCGGAATGGGCATGTGGTGGTATCTGGTTGATGTTCAAAGTCGCGGTGTCGTCGCCGCCGCCTTGCCCTTGCGTGAAACTCGGCAGTCCCGTGCCTTGACCTACATGGATCGGTACCCGCCCGCGCATGTCCGGCAGCGCGAACGTGGTACGGCCATCGCCGCCGTACATCGTCCCCAGCAGGGCGAACAGCGCCGTATGTTGCGAGATCGACAGCAGTTGTCCGTTACAGTCGGCCCAATCCCGCGGTGCAAAGCCGAAACCGACATAGGCCAGTTGGCCAAGGAACGGGTCGCTCGCCTGGGCATTGGCTTGGGTAGTGACAAACCCGCCGCTTAGCAGCACCATCACCAATGCCAGCACCCGCCCGTCGCGATTGTTACAGGTCATTGCCCATTTCTCCGAACTTTGAAGCCTAGCATGATCGAGCCGGGTTCAGTCTCTTTTCGACCGTCTCGCCAGCCATCGATTGGTGCTCAGGCCAGTGAGACCGATGCCTATCAGCAGCAGTGTACCCGGCAGCGGTACATTGTTATCACCCGGATCGGTGACGTTTTCGGTATTGCCAATGGAAACGAAGACATCCAGGAGACCGATGTAACTGCTATCGTCTCCGAAGGATTCGCCTTCCAAATCAAAGGTTCCGGACAGCATCAGGTTGGCACCAGGTAGCAGAGAAAAAACCAAAAACTCCATGCCATTTTCTTCCTGCAGCTCGCCGAACGTGCCGGTGCCATCGCCACCCACTTGATCGCCGAAAACGGTGTCCGAAACCAGATCCGTGAAGAACAGCTCGGTGGTGTTCTCATTGAATGTGAACTCCCCTTCGGCGAACGCGTCGGTGCCGCCTGCATCGACCCTGTTCAGGAAGTCGATAACCACCGTCACCTCGATGGTGTCGGTGACTGAGTTGTTGGTGATGTCAAGTGTGTAGTCGAGGCCAAGAGCTGTTGCGGCACCGACGCCGCTGCCCGACTGATCGAGGATCGCGCCGATGCCGTCGCCCAGATCGGTCAGCGCACCGCTCAATGGGTTGTCACCAGTGACGCTGGTGTCGCTTGCTATCGTGCTGGTGGTATCCGCGCCGCCCTGCCTGAGGGTGAACTCGCCGCTTTGGCTGGCTCCACCCGCTGCCGGGTCTCCAAAGGCGAACTCGATGGACGCGTTTATACTCAGATTCGGGTCGATGGGCACGGCGAGCGCTACGCCGGTAGTGGCCACCAGGCAAATCACAGCAGCCATCGCCGCACCGCGCAGCCGGTGGGCGTAGGAACGGCGGGTGGCTAGATGGCCTCCCTCACGCGCCGCAAAGCGAAAACCGAAACACATAGTTCGTCTCCGAAGGGTAAATAGCAGGGTGTCATTGCGGATGGTATATTCAAGCACCGAGAATTGCAAGAGACGCCTGGCGCTGGATTTCACGTGAATTCGTCACATGCGGCATTCGCGGTGAACTTGGAAATGCTATTTAGTAATTTCGCAAATAACAAATTAGTCGATTAGGCCCAAATTCGGTCTCTTGCGCCCCCATGCATCGGATACGGGCTCCTGGTATCATATATGTAGAGTGCGGCGGGTGCGGCCTCCACATAATGTGAGGCATAGTGTTTTCAGCAGGTTAGGATATATCCCTGGGGATATATCGGACGCAATGTACTGATCGTAGAGCAATACATCATACTAAGATCGCACCCACCGCGGTACATCGATCGAGAAGCAACTCCCCCGCCCCACTCGCGAGCTTAAGCCGATCGGATCATATCGGGTCGGTACGCACGTCATGCAGCAGCGAAATGCGGACGCGGAATTGGTTGCAGAACTCGTCCGCGATAGGTGTCAGCTCGCTCTGCAGTTGCCTGAGCAAGCCTGCCAGATTGATATTCGAGTATTCTGGCTGCATGTGCCTTCGGTCAGCGAGAGCTTGCGCGCGGCAGCTCAAGGATCGCCCCTTCGGGAAGAGACTACCTGCGAACCGCTCGTCGACATTGGCTCGAGCAGAGGAACGCGATCCGGGAACCTTTCGGGCACCACGGCGGGGGGGTGTGAGCCGCAGGCACCGTCGGCTTAGTCTCAAACGGTGCCGCCCGCGACAGGGAAGCGCGGGCGTAATCCTACCTGTGCGGGTCCGTGCCCGTA
>JAADYY010000515.1 GCA_010092805.1 Chloroflexota bacterium
CAGCCGTCACATCACCCCCGCGCTCCGCCTTACAGCCAGCGCGCCAGCGGGGCACCGGTCGGGCGCGCTTCACCCGCCTCGTAGCGCATCAACATCACGTAATCCGGGTAATCGGTATCGACGCGCGACTGCCACTCCGCCACACTGAACAACTGCAACCGATCCTTGATCCGCGCGGTAGTAATCACGAACGGCAGCCGCTCGTACAGCGCATGAACCAGATCCTCGCCCCGCCCTACTTCTGCGCGGCGGGCCAACATCCCCATCGCGCTCTGCAACCGTTTGGCATCTGGCGCGCCGCGCACCACCCAGATCTGCCGGGGCGGGTCATCGCAGTTCAGCAGCGGCGCGATGGCTTCTGGCTCATCCGAGCGAACCTCGTCCAGCAGCAGACAAGTCGGGTCTTTGGCGAGCGCGTTTTCGATCTGCTCGCCGAAACCAACCCCTGGCTGATCGCCGACGGGCCAACCGACCATGAGCTGCTCGGATGCATCCGGTAACCGCAGCTCGCGCGCCCGCTCCACTGTGATCATGCGTTCCGGCTCCGGGATCAACTGCGCCAGAGCGTTGAGCAGGGTCGTCTTGCCCGCTTCCGTATCCCCGACAATCACGAAACCATATTTCGACGCCACCAGCGAGCGCAACAGCGCCGCCGCGTCCGCACTCATGAACCCCGCCGTCACTAGATCATCGCGTGTGGGGGCTTGGCGCGGATGCAGGCGAAGATCGGCATTCAGCAGAAACGCCGCCGATGGTGTGATCACGCTCATCGATACCGGGCGATCCTCAACATACAGCCCGGTTTCCACAAACGGGACATCGTCGCGCAGTTCCGCCCCCGCATCGATGAGCAACCGCGTGATCACACGCCGCAACTGATCTTCATCTTCGAACAGCGGCCCAACACGCACCAGGTCGCCATGCCCGTAGCGCACCGAAACTTGATCTGCGCCTTTGATCGCGATGGTGGTCACGCGGTCGTCCAAAAACAGATCGTCGAGTGGGCCATAGCTGAACAGATCGCTGTACACCCGGCGGATCAGCTCGGCTTTTTCCTCGGACGACAACTGCACCGACTCGACGGCCACCACATAATCGACCGTCCCCAGAATCAGTTTCAGCCGCTTGGCTGAGGTATCCGCCTCGCGCAGCAGCGGCGAATCCTGGCCGTATTCCTCGATGAACGCCGCCTGGATGCGCTCGGCCAACGCCGCAATCGAGTACATGCGTGTGCCGCTGCGCCCTGGCACTAATTGCGGTTTCCGACCACGGTCGGCACCCGCCGCCGAGAGCTTATCGTCTGTGTGCTCGAATTCGTCGTTGTGAATCTCATCGTACGGCTGATTCTTCGGCTCGCGCCCCAGCCCGTTGTCGCTCGACATATCGCCCTCGCTCATAACTGACTCAAATCGACAGGCTGCAAATCCGGGTTGGTGTTGGGCTGCCGCCCTACCTTCGCCATATCCACCCACTGACCATTGATCTGCACCCGCACCACATCCATTGTAAAGTCAGTCCCGGTCGCCGAGTCATTACGCAGCAGCGATGACCCCACGCCATAGACATCAACGGGCACACCTTCGGCCTCGTACTGCGCGATGCGCTCCCGGTTGAACCCCCCGGTGACGACAATCTGTACATTTCGGCAGTACTTTTCGGCTATCTCATGCAGCGGTTCGGGCACATCCCACGATTGCCACGCCGTGTCAATCCGATCACGCACCAGCCGCACCAACTTCGGATTGATGCCGTATGGATCGCCTTCACCCAGCGAGACATCGCGCACACTCGCGCTGGTATCGATGCGCACCCCATTGAGCGTCCAGCGGCGCTGCCCTTCTTCATCCCCAGACTCATAGGCGGCTCGATACAGGGGCCAGAAAGCCGCCAGCGTCTTCAATGAGTCGCCGGCGGCGTCGTTGTTGAAATCCACGAGCGCGATACGTGGGATACTCACCGGGCGGAAACGGGCAAAAGCGACCATCGACTCCGCTGTATCGGCCAGGAACGCTGCGATCAGCGCGTGCGGGATCGTGCCACCACCGCGCCCACCCCACCAACTCGCCTGCGCGTCGGTGCTGACCGCTGCGGTCATCGAAGCATTCTTGTCCGCGTTGATCCGCTGAATCGCCAGCCAATATGCGTAGCCGTCGATAGCCTGCACTTCCGGCAGATCAAAGCGTGCGGGGAAAAACAGCACCGGCTTACCATTGGCAACTTCAAGCACCTGATACACGTTGGTCGCCACCCGGCTAGCGCGGGTGAGCACCCCAAGGATCGGGGTTTCCAGCAGCGCAAAATCCCGGTAGCGCCCACGAATCTTGATCACCGGGCGCACCTGCAGCGGATCACCGTCATAGGCTGCGAATACGCCATCCTCCACCGCCTCAACCTCTAGCTGATCCCACGTTTCGGTAAAGTGACCGTCAGCATCATAGCAGCCAGTCGCGTGCCGGATCATCGCCAACGCGGCATCGACACCGGCGATCAGCGCATAGGGTTTGCGGCGCGTGAACACCTGCACTTCCACCACCAGATCACCGATGGCGACCTGTGCAGGATCACCGGGCAGGTCGCGGGGGCTGCTGCCAGCAAATGTGTATCCGGCTTGCTGCGCGGCAGTGAGCACCGCAGTGACGTTATCGAAGTATTTATCGCTGTACAGCCCGCGCCGCAGCCCGTCAATATCGAGGCGCAGCGTGGCTTGGGTCAGGCGTCGGTGATCCAACACAGTCATCATGCCGCTCCCATGTCGAGCGTCGTCAGTCTACAAATGCTTGCACAATTTGTGCTATACTTCGGTGCTGTTTTGCAAATAACAGCCAGCAGAACGGATTCTGCCATGAATATCATTGTAACGGGTTCAATCGCTTACGACTACTTAATGCGTTTCCCAGGCCGCTTCACCGATCATCTCATCCGGGAGCAGCTTCATCAAGTCAGTCTCAGTTTTCTGGTCGATGACATGACCAAGCATTGGGGCGGTGTCGCTGCAAACATCGCCTACACACTGGCGCTGCTCGGTTTGCGTCCCAAGCTTATGGGCACGGTCGGGCGCGATTTCAGCGACTATCGTTTGCGGCTGGAAAGTGTCGGCGTCAACACCAGCACCATCCGCCAGATCGATGATGTCTTCACCGCGTCGTTTTTCGTCAATACCGACCTGGATAACAACCAGATCGCCTCGTTCTACACCGGGGCGATGTCCCACGCACGCCACTACAGCCTCGCAGATGTATACGACGGCAGCCCTGACATCGTTGTCATTTCGCCCAACGATCCAGAAGCGATGATGAAGATTGCAGACGAGTGCCGCCAACGCAACATTCGCTTCATGTATGATCCCAGCCAGCAGGTACCGCGTCTCGACGGTGAGGCGCTGCGCCAGGGGATGGCCGGCGCGTATGCGATGGTGCTCAATGCTTACGAAGCGGAAATGATCTCCGAGAAAACAGGCTACAGCCTCGATCAACTGCGCCAGGAAGTCGAGCTGCTTGTGATCACGCAGGGGCCGCGCGGCTCACACATTTATCTGAACGGCGATTTGCACGCCGTCCCGGTTTTCCCGGTCGATGAGATCAAAGATCCAACGGGTGTCGGCGACGCGTATCGTGCTGGGCTGCTGGCCGGACTCGCTTACGATTGGCCGATTGATCTGGCGGGGAAAGTCGGCTCGCTGTGCGCGGCGTATGTACTGGAGCAGGTGGGCACGCAGAATCACGATTTTACGGTGACCGAATTCGCCCAACGCTTCCGCACCCATTTCGACGATCAAGGATTGCTGGACATGCTCAGCAGCGACGGTGGACGGCTGGACGCACGAGAAGCCTGACGCTGAGCGTATGAAAATCGTCTAGCGACAAGACAGATCGACTATGATAGAATGCCAACGCTCATCATTGACTGAATAGGAATCGATCATGCCAGTTGAACATGATGTCAAGAGTCTCGATTTTTCGCCGGGTGGCCGCCTGCGCATCGAGTGGGCCGAGCAGGAAATGCCGGTGCTGCGCGCCATCCGTGAGCGCTTTGAGCAGGAAAAGCCGCTGCAAGGCACTCGGATCGCCGCCTGCTTGCATGTGACGACCGAAACAGCCAACCTGATGCACACGCTTCAGGCGGGCGGCGCGGATGTCGTGCTGTGCGCCTCGAATCCGCTCTCGACACAGGACGATGTCGCCGCGTCGCTGGTCACCAACTACGAAATCCCCGTCTACGCCATCAAAGGCGAAAGCAACGATGTTTACTACGATCACATCCGCGCGGCGCTCGACCACAAGCCGCAGATCACGATGGACGATGGCGCGGATCTCGTTGGCACGATTCACAAATCGCGCCGTGAGTTGATCGAAGATATTGTGGGTGGCACGGAAGAGACCACAACAGGCGTCATCCGCTTGCGCGCCATGGCCGCCGATGGTCAACTGGCTTTCCCAGTGATCGCCGTGAATGACAGCGACACCAAGCATCTGTTCGACAACCGCTATGGCACCGGCCAAAGCACGATGGATGGCATCATCCGGGCGACGAACATTCTGATAGCCGGGCGGACGGTCGTTGTTGCCGGGTATGGCTGGTGCAGTCGCGGCATCGCCAGCCGCGCGCATGGGCTGGGTGCCAATGTGATCGTCACGGAAGTTGACCCGATGCGTGCGCTGGAAGCGACGATGGACGGCTACCGCGTCATGCCGATGTCTGAAGCCGCTCCTATCGGCGATATTTTCGTCACCGCCACTGGCGACATCAATGTGATCGATACACATCACTTCGAAACGATGAAAGGCGGCGCTATCGTGGCCAATTCCGGTCACTTCAACGTCGAGATCAACATCGAGGGGTTGCGCAAACTCAGCGGGCATGATCCCCGGTTGGTGCGCCCGTTTGTTGAAGAATATAAAATTGATGGGCGCGCGATTTACCTGCTGGGCGAAGGCCGTCTCATCAACCTCGCGGCTGCGGAAGGCCACCCGGCCAGCGTCATGGATATGAGCTTTGCCAACCAGGCGTTAGCCGCTGAATACATGCTCAAGAACAGCCAGGATCTCGATAAGCAGGTGCATCGCCTCCCCATCGCACTCGATCAAGAGATCGCCCGGCTTAAGTTGGAAGCGATGGGGGTCAAAATCGATACTCTGACGCCGGAACAAGTCACCTACCTGAGCCAGTGGGAAGAAGGCACCTGATCGCAGGCTTGAGTCTCACGAGACTCATCGAACTCACAGGCTGCGGCGGGCACGCGAAACACAAAACGCATCCACAGCGCTTCGCTACCCGGCGCGTCGCAGCCCTTTGCTTCGCCAGATGTCCTCAACGCAAGGAGTAAGGACTTTGAGACATCTCACATACCTACAACCCCGACCACGTAATGTTGCGCTCGCCCTTATGGTTGGCCTGCTGCTGCTGATGGGCCTGCCGTTGGCACCAACGACACCCGTCACCGCCCAGTCAACTGCGGTTGAAAATTTTGAAGATGTGGCATTGGTGCGCTTCGTGCATGTCGTCCCGGCAGTCCGGGAGTTGGATGTGTATCTGGACGATGAGCTGCTGGTCAGACGACTGGATGTCGGCCAAGCCACGCAGCACATCGCTATCGCGCCGGGCCAGCGCCGTTTGCGTGTGACGCAGTCGGGCGTGACGACCGCCCTCTGGGAACAACGGATCACACCACCAGGCGGTACCGCCTTCACACTCATCGCCTCCACAAACGATCCGCTGCTCTTCACCAGCATTCCAGATGAACCCAGCCCACTCCGCCTCGGGGAGACACGTATCGGGGCGATTCACGCGGTGGCAGGTGGCCCAGTTGTTGACGTTATGCTGGCGGACGGGCGTCCGCTGGTACCGGGGCTTAGCTACGGCGAGTCATTTGGCACTTTTGATCTTCAGACGCTTGCGCTTGATCTGGCCGTCGTCCCGACGGAAGGCACTCTGGCCGACGCGGTCATCCCGCTGACGCCATTTGCTTTTACCGCAGGTACTTCGTTTTCCATACTGATTTTCGGGATCCAGACCGATCCGCAGATCACGCTGCTTCCGGCGGCAACCTTGCCCCAAGATACCGACGCCGGTTTCATCCGGCTGGGGCATGGTATCCCTGGCGCGCCCGCCGTTGATATCTACCTGGACGGCCTGCTGATCGCGCCAGCGCTGGAATTCGGCAGCGGCGCTACACAGTACATTCCTGTTCCCGCCGATACTTACAACGTCGAGGTGCGTGTCGCTGGGCAGTCCGGTGCCTCCCTCGTCAGCAACACCCTGGAGGTCACGGCGGGGGCGACGGTCACGGCGTTTGTGACCGGAACGTTGGACACCCCGGCGCTGCAGATGTATCCAACCGACAATCGCGCGGGTGCGGGTGCGCGTTTCGGCCTGTACAACGCGCTGCCTGGATCTGAGGCGATTTCTGCTGTGCAGTTGGATGGCACACCGCTGATCGACGATCTCGACTTCGGCGCGTACACGTCCGTCGCGCTGCCGCCCACCGCCCGCAGCATCGACATCAGCGCAAATGGCACAACCACCACCATCGAGGTGCCCGCGCTGCGCTACGACAGTGTGCTGTATGATGTGGCGGTCTTCGCGGGCTTATCCGGTGCCGAGATCGTCGTTCTCGCTCCGGCTGGCACCGCGCTGCTGCCCGCTGCCGACGCCCCGATGGTCGAAGCACCGCCAGCGGCGATCCCTGAAAGCACCGATGCGCCGACAACCGTCGCTGAAGTACCAACGCTGGCCGTGGAAGATCCGCAACCGCCAGCCGAAGTACCGACTGACGCCCCGGCAGACACCGCCGAAACGACGCCAGAGATCACGCCAGCGGAGGCCGAAGCGACCGAAGTCGTGGTCGCGCAGGCACCAACCGCAACACCCACCGTGCTGCCGCCAACGCCGGAACCGGTGGTGCCATCGCCAGCGCCAACGATACCGCAGGTCGTGGTGGCCGAACCGGCCCTCCCCACAGCTCGCGTGCTGGTCAATCCAGGCGTCAATTTACATTTGCGCCAGTTCCCCCGCAGCGACGCGCTGTCATTGGGGTTGGTACCATCGGGCGCGATTATCACGGTGAACGGGCGTGAAGGCGCGACCACACTGGCCGATGGCACGCTGGACGAGGATTTTGTTGACCCGGCGGCCCGCCTGGCAAACGACCGTGATGATCTCAACGCTGAGGATACCTGGCTCAACATCACCTACCCCACCCCAGATGGTGGCGACGTCGATGCCTGGGTCAATGCACTCTATTTGGCAGTGCGCGATGCGGCTGGCAATCCACAGCGGCTCGCCGATCTGCCGTTGGTGCCGTCCGATCAGCCAGGGCAAGCCCGCAACACGTCGATCCAGCCGCCGAGCGCTGTTGACGATGTAATCACGGTCACGATCATCGGCCTCGATCCGGGGGTCAATCTCAATATTCGCCGCACCCCGACCACCGACGGCGAAGCGTTGACGCGCGTCCCCAACGGCACCACCATGGAGGTTGTGGGGGCCAATGCGGATCGGGACTGGGTTTTCGTGCGTTTCACCCCCACCGATGGCGGTGTCGTTCGCGGTTGGGTGAGTGTGCAGTTCGTCGATCTCCAGCTCAATAACCTACCGACGGACTTCGAAGCGCTGGATGCTCAGGCGCTGCTCACGACCGTAGCTGAAGATGAACGCGGCGGCTCTGGTGCCGGTGCGCAAGTTCCGGTGGTGCCAACGGTTGATCCGCTGGAAGATGCCATTGTCGCTGAAGTGAGCATCAACCCGGACGCCAATCTGCACCTGCGGCGCGATCCAAGCGCAAGTTCCGAGTCGTTGGCGCTCATCCCCAGCGGTACCCGGCTGATCGTCTCGGAGCGCATCCCCAGCGGCGCATGGGTGCAGGTCACCTTTGAAAACCAGCCCGGTTGGGTTGCGGCGCAGTTCATCCGCTTGACGCTCAATGGGGTGGCGTTCGATGTTGACGATGTGCCCGTCTCAGAGGACTTCACAACCATCCTTGAACCGATTGAACCCCTTGAGCCGATTGAGCCATTGGCAGGGCAGCCAACCCTACCGCCACTGCGGGCGACAGCACCGGGCGCGCCCCTTGAAGCTGGGACGATCCCGACGCTCGCGCTTCCGCCTGCGGGGCCGTGACCAAACCAGCAAATGATGTTGTTGGCGCATCAAGCCCTCACCCTCAATCCCTCTCCGTATGCCAACGGCAGCCGCCGCTGCACGGCTAAGAGAGGGATTTCAAAAAGCGTTTTTCTCCCCTGCTCCCGGCGCAGCGGTCGCCGGTGGCTTCTGGAGAAGGGGCCGGGGGATGAGGGCCAAATAGCGATCAAATCAATTGACCAACAGCATCGCAAATCGAATTGGCTGCTACCTGGAGGGTACAGCACATTGTACCCTCCACAACAACTTCCATGCACGCAAAGCACGTAAAGAACCCTGCATCCGCATTTATGATCGGTTGATAGCCAATGGCAAAACGCGCACTCATCACAGGGATCACCGGGCAGGACGGATCCTATCTCGCCGAACACCTGCTGGCACACGACTATGATGTCTTCGGGTTGGTGCGGCGCACCAGCACGCTCAACTTCGAGCGGATCAAGCACATTCAAGACCAGATTACTCTGGTACCCGGCGACATGACCGACCTGACCAGCTTGATCCACGTTTTGCGCGAAGCCCAACCCAGCGAAGTCTATAATCTGGCGGCGCAGAGCTTCGTCCCAACCTCGTGGTCACAGCCCGTGCTCACTGGTGACGTGACCGCGCTGGGTGTCACTCGCATCCTCGACGCGATCCGCGCGACTGACTCGTCGATCCGTTTCTATCAGGCGTCCAGCAGCGAGATGTTCGGCAAAGTGCGCGAGGTACCGCAAACCGAAGACACACCGTTCTATCCGCGCAGTCCGTATGGTGTCGCCAAAGTCTACGGTCACTGGATCACGGTCAACTACCGCGAGAGCTATGATCTATTTGCCGTCAGCGGGATTCTGTTCAATCATGAGAGTCCGCGCCGCGGCCTGGAATTCGTCACACGCAAAGTCACCCATCATGCCGCGCGCATCAGCCTGGGGCTGGCGAACGAACTGCGCATCGGTAACCTGGAAGCGCAGCGTGATTGGGGCTTTGCGGGCGATTATGTGCGCGCCATGTGGTTGATGCTCCAGCAGGAGACGGCGGATGATTTCGTGGTGGCAACGGCGCAGACGCACACCGTCCAGCAGCTCATCGAAGTGGCGTTCAACTGCGTCGATCTCGATTGGCGGCAGTACACGGTGCAGGATCAGCGCTTCATGCGCCCCGCCGAAGTCGATTTGCTGATCGGCGATCCCAGCAAAGCCAAAGCTTCGCTAGGCTGGCAGCCCAGCGTCACCTTCGAGCAGCTCATCGAAATGATGGTCAAAGCCGACTACGACCAGCTCAAAGCGGAACACAATCTATGACTTTGATCGATACCCACTGCCATCTCAACCTCGACAGCTACGATGAGGATCGCGATCAGGTGATCGCGCGTGCAGCGGAAGCCGGGGTCACACAGGTGATCATCCCCGGCATCGATCTGGAAAACAACCGCTCCGGGATCGCGCTGAGTGCCGCGCATGATGGGATTTACGCAGCGGTCGGGGTGCATCCCAACAGCACCGCCGAGTTCAGCGACGATGATCTACCTGTGCTGCGCGAGCTGGCCGCCGCCCCCCAAGTCATCGCCATCGGCGAGATCGGGCTGGATTATCATTGGGATAAAAGCCCCAAGATCTCGCAGAAGACAGCGTTTCAAGCGCAGTTGGCGCTGGCCGCCGAGCTGGAGCTGCCCGTGATCATCCACAACCGCGAAGCGAGCGGCGACGTCATCGCGCTGCTGGAAGCGTGGGTGAAGAGTTTACCGCCGTCGCTCAAAGATCGGCCTGGGGTGATGCACTCATTCTCAGGCAACCAGAATATCGCAGATCGCGCGCTGGCTTGTGGCTTTTACCTGGGCTTCACCGGCCCGATCACGTTCAAGAAAGCGGACGATCTGCGGGAAATCGCCGCGACGGTGCCGCTGGATCGGATGCTTCTGGAGACGGATGGCCCCTTCCTGACCCCGACCCCGCATCGCGGCAAGCGCAACGAACCCGCTTACATCCCGCTGATCGCCGAACGGCTGGCGACAGTCAAGCAAATCTCGCTGGACGCACTCGCTCACGCCACTACCGCGAACGCGGAACGGCTGTTTGGCCTTCCAGCGCGCTCATAATTCGCTGGAACCAACGCTCCGCACCAATCAGCCATCTAGCGCACAAATCGGGGAGATGCGTTCACATCTCCCCTGATCAGGCTGGCTAATCTATTATCGCTAGGCCAAGCTTACTGATTCTGGCGCAGCAGCCCGCCCAGCGGGTTGCCGCCGCGACCGCCGCGTTGGTCACGCAGCGCGCCGTCGAGCGCCTCGTTGTACGCCGACTCCAGGCGTGCCAACAGTTGATCGGCCTGTTCCTGCGTGATCTGGCCGTTTGCCACTGCTTCCGCCGTGCGGTCAGCCGCTGAGGTCAGCGCGTTTGCGACTACCGCCGCTGGATCGCCGCCGTTCTGGGTGATGACTTCGCGCAATGTCAGGTCGCTGCCACGCATCTGCTGAAGCAG
>JAADYY010000081.1 GCA_010092805.1 Chloroflexota bacterium
GAAGTCCTGATTGACGCCAATCCCGTCTGGGCCTACTCTAATTACGAAACGTAGTATTACGTAGTCAACTCAAGCATCTCGAATGCGATTAACCATAGAGGAATGTTCATTATGTCGCAAAACCAACCCCGTCAGGCTATCGTCATTGGTGCCAGTATGGCCGGGCTGCTGGCCGCCCGCGTCCTCGCGGATCACTTTGACCGGGTGCTCGTGCTCGACCGCGACGCGCTGCCCGATACCCCGGAATACCGCAGCGGCACCCCGCAGGCGCGCCACCTCCATTTGCTGTTGGCACGCGGCGAACAAGTGCTAAATGAGCTGTTCCCCGGCATCGAGGCGGAATTCGCGGCGCGCGGCGCGCAGCGGGCCAGCGTCACCCAGGATGCGGCGCTGTACACCCTCGGCGGGCTGACTCCGCGCCACGCCAGCGACCTGCACACCTATATCTCGGCGCGGATTTCGCTGGAATGGATGGTGCGGCAGCGCGTCGCGCAGATCCCGAATGTGCGTTTTCTCACCGAAGTCACCGTGAAGCACCTGACCGCCGATGACACGGGGCAGACCGTGACCGGTGTGGTGGTCGAGTCACGCGGGCACGCCGAACCGGACACCATCGAGGCCGATTTCGTCGTCGATGCCAGCGGGCGCGGTTCTCAGGCGCGGGCGTGGCTGCAAGCGCTGGGCTATGATGCCCCGGCAGAAACGGTGATCAACGGCTTTCAGGGCTACGCGACGCGCTGGTATCGCCGCCCGGTCGGTGTGAAGACCGATCTAAAAGGCATTGGGATTCAGGCGCGCCCGACGGAAGGCAACTACCGCAGCGGCGGGTTCGTCGAAATCGACGACGAGCGCATGATCGTCACGCTGATGGGCGCGAACAAGGATTACCCGCCCACCGACGAAGCCGAATTCCTCGAATACGCGCGCACGCTGGCGACGCCGTTCCTGTACGACCTGATCAAGGACGCCGAGCCGCTCTCGCCCATTTATGGCTACCGGCGCACGGAGAATCGCTTCGTTCACTACGAGCAGATGACACGCCGACCGGAAGCGTTCGTGGTCATGGGCGATGCAGCCTGCGCCTTCAACCCCACCTACGGCCAGGGGATGACCGTCGCGGCCCTGGAAGCGCTGGAGCTGCAAGCGGTGCTGCGCGCACACGGCGCGGATCAACTGGATGGGGTGGCGGCGGAATTTCAGACGCGGCTGGCAAAGGTAGCGCAGGGGGCGTGGCTGCTGGCGACGGGTGAGGATATGAGCTTCCCAGAGACGGTGGGCGGGCGTCCCACACTCCCGATGCGCGTGGCTCAGCTCTATATCCGGCACTTACTGACGGTGGGCGCGCAGGATGAAGCCATCAGTTATGCTTTCATGCGCGTGATGCAGCTCGTCGATCAGCCAGCGGCGCTGTTCAGGCCGCAGATCGTGCTGCGCGTGCTGCTGCGGACGGTTGTCCGCCCGCAGCCGCTGCCCGAACCGACACTCGAGGCGGCGCAGACGCAAACCGCCCAGGCGGTCTGAACAATTCGCCAATTCCCACGATTTTCACGGCTTTGCCCGGATTCAACACGCCCATACTGCGGTTATGATAGGGGTTAGGTTAGGGTTGCGGTACCTGATCCCTAGCGACCCCTATCGGCTGGCATCGCTCAACACGCAATTAACAAGGATAAGCAAGCCTATGCAAACGATCACGGCTCCGGCCACCACAGCCGCACCTGCCGAACGCCACGAGATCCACATCGACGGCCACCGCCACGTGTATATCACCGCTGGCGATCCGTCCGCGCCGCCGCTGCTGATGATTCACGGTTGGCTGTCGCATAAGCGGGTGTGGCGGCACACCATCGACATCCTCAGCGACCGCTACTATTGCATCGCGCTGGATCAGCTTGGGCTGAGCGAGAGCGCCAAACCCGCCGACGGCGATTACAGTATCGCGGGGCAGGCGGGGCGGGCGCTTAAGCTGATGGACGCGCTGGGCCACGACCGCTTCACCTTGATGGGCCATTCGATGGGCGGGCAGGCGGCGCTGTGTCTGGCGGCGACGCTGGCCCCGACGCGGGTCGTCAAGCTGGTGGATGTGGCGGGTGTGGCGACGGGCAAGCTGACGCCCTATTCCAACTACATGCTCAACTGGCGGGTGCGCCCAGCCATGTACATGCCCTGGATGTGGGATGTGGAGCGCGCGCTGTCGCGGGTACCGCTGTACGCACGTTTCGAGCGCGTCAATGGTTACGATAATATCTGGGCGCTGCCCTACGAGACCATCGCCGAAGATATTGAGATGTCGCTCGTCGACGGGGCACACCGCTCGATGTACCTCATGGGCCAGGCGATCACCACGACCGATCTCTCACCTGTGCTGGGGCAGATTCAAGCGCCGACGCTGATCCTCTTCGGCAAGCAGGACGAAGTCGTCCCCGCGTTGGAGGGCGTCAACGCCCACAAGCTGATCCCCAACAGTGAACTGGTGCTGTTCGATCACTGCGGCCATCACCCGATGAACGAGCAGCCGACACAGTATGCCGCCGCGCTGCGCCGCTTCCTGTTCGATTGATCCGAGGATCAATCCGAGATCGATCCCCCGGCGCGGCGCGCCACCTCACGCCCTCACCCCGGCGCGGCGCGCCACCCCTCTCCCACAGCTTCGCGGGGAGAGGGGTTAATAAATTTGTACACGTATGTTTATTCAGTAACTTTGCCAGACGCCGTGCCCCCCCTGCTCCATTCGCCCCCATTTCTGAATGCGGCGCGCCGCTGCGGGTGCGGGCTGATCGCCGGCGGCTGTGTTACACTCTGCGCGCCAAAGCTGAGATGGAGGACTGCCGGATGCAGCAGATCAACAAGCTGAACGAATTGGCGCAAACCGTTGCCACCCTCAGCAGTATCGTGCGGCGGGCGCAAACCTACCAGTTCTTCCTCACGCGCCCGGCCACCTTCTACCTGGACGTGGAAGGGGCCGAGGTGCGTTTGGCGCGGCACGCGCTGCCTTACATTAAAGTGGATGTGCAGTTGCAGATGCCGTTCGCGTGGCGGCTGGCCACCGATCAGGATGAATACGGCGTGTATATCGTGGCGCGGCGGCGGCAGGTGATCGGCGAGTTGGGCGACGCGCAGTTTGCCGTGCAGGTGCCGCATTCCACCGATGTCCAACTCAAGCTGGCCAATGTGCGGCTGGTGTTCGAGGAAGTCAGCGGGGCGTTTGCGCTGCCACCGAGCGCTGAGCCGCTGCAAATCACTGCGCCGGGTGATCCCCGGCCAGCCGACGCCTCCAGGCCGCAATTGGACAGTTGACTCCAGCGCGCAGCGGGTTATGATGATAATTGTCTGCTTTTCTCGAACAATCAACTTATGAGGCAAGTAACAGAGATGTCCACAACGATTGAAGAACGCGGTTACGCCAACGCCGACGTGCTGGTTTCGACCGACTGGGTGGCCGCGCACAAAGACGAGCCGGGCGTGCGCCTGGTCGAATCGAACGAAGACCCGCTGCTGTACGCCTCCGGGCACATCCCCGGTGCGATACAGGTCGATTGGACGCATGATCTCAACGATCAACTGCGCCGCGACTACCTGAACGCCGAAGGCTTCGCCGCGCTGATGGCGCGCATCGGCGTGACGCCGGAGACGCTGGTCGTCTTCTACGGCGACAAAAACAACTGGTGGGCCACGTATGCCTTCTGGGTGTTTCAGTTGTTTGGCCACACCAACGCCAAAATCATGGACGGCGGGCGCGCTAAGTGGCTGGCCGAACGCCGCGAACTGACCCGCGAGATCCCCGAATACCCGGAGACGGCTTACCCCGCGCCGGAGCGCGACGACACCGCAATCCGCGCGTTCCGTGACCAGGTGCTGGCGCATTCGCAGGCGAACAAGCCGATGGTTGACGTGCGCAGCCCCGCCGAATTCAGCGGCGAAAAGCTGCACATGCCCGATTACCCGCAGGAAGGGGCGCTGCGCGGCGGGCACATCCCCGGCGCGAAGAATGTCCCCTGGGCCAGCGCGGTGAACACCGACGACGGTACCTTCAAGCCCGCCGACGAACTGCGCCGCATCTACGAGCAGGAGCAGGGGCTGAACACCGACGACGACGTGATCACCTACTGCCGCATCGGCGAGCGCAGCAGCCACACATGGTTCGTGCTCAAGTATCTGCTGGGCTACAGCAACGTCCGCAATTATGACGGCAGTTGGACCGAGTGGGGCAACCTCGTCAACGTGCCCATCGAGCGTTAGCCGGTGCGCTGATGGCGAACTACCCGGAAAAACTGGCGGCGTTGGTCGCCGATATGCAGGCGGTCACCGACCGCATGGAACACGCCGAACTCTTGATCGAGATGGCCGACCGCTTCGATGAGGTGCGCGTCACGCCGGAACTGGCGACCCCGCCATACCCCGAAGACCGCCGCGCCCCGGCCTGTGAGTCCGAGGCATTTGTGTGGGCCGTCGATCAGCCGGACGGGTCGCTGAAGTTCTACTTCGATGTGCTCAACCCGCAGGGCCTGTCGGCCATGGCGCTGTCGGTCGTGATCGACGAGACGCTTTCCGGCGTGCCGCTGGAGTCCGTCGCGCAGGTATCGGACGAGCTGGTCTTCGATCTGTTCGGCAAAGAGATTTCGATGGGCAAGGGCGCGGGCTTGATGGGCATTCTGGGCCTGGTGCGCTACGAAGCCAGGCAGCGGCTCAAAGCGGGCTGATGCCAAGCCGATCCCGGTGCGGTGTCATGACACCGGGATCGATCACAGCCGTCGGCTAATTTTCGACAAGCGCCGGGGTCAGGGACAGTTCAGTGATGTACAGCGTCCCTGCCGCGCGCGCATCCGCCGCCGCCGCCCCAATCCAGATACGATACGTCCCCGCCGTCGGGGTCGGCAGATCAACCAGCGGGTTGGCATCCTCGAAATCATCGTTGCACACAAACACATCGTCCGGCGTATGCACGATCAGCGTCGCGTCGTCCGCGTCGGCGGTGTCCGCGACGAAGAACAGCCGCAAATTGATCGCCGGGCCGGACCAGTCGAGGGTGTAGATCGGCTCTGCGGTGGTGAAGCCGCCGCAGTCGTCCGGCAGGTCGTCCAGCGCGCCCACATCAATCGGGCCGCCGCCGCGCGCCTCCAGCGCAACCGGATCATCCGGGAACCCGGCAGCCAACGCTTGATCGACCGGCTGCGCGCCATCGACCACGAGTCGGGGCGGGGCGGCGGGGGCGTCCACCGTCGCGTCCACCCGCGCCTCGACGCGCAGCAGCGGCACGCTGAAGTCAGCGGGGTTGAGCGCGCTCTGCTCCGTGATCAGCAGGTAGCCGGGGATCAGCGTGGCGGCGGAAGGACTGCCAACCCACACCGCGTAATCGCCGGGCGGCGGCGCTTCGAAGCTGACCGCCGGCTGCGGCGTGCCAAACGAGTCGGCGCTGCACTGCGCCGGGCTGTCCGGCGGCTGCACCACCAACGATGCATCGCCGTCACCGACGAAGAAGATGCGCAGGAAATTGGTATCTTCTTCGGAATCGAGCGTGACGACGAAATCTGGCGCGCTGCTCACAAAGCCTGTGCAGCCCGGGCCGGCGGTGCTGGCCTCAACGCTGCCGCCGCTGAGCATCGTCACAATGAACGGGTCGGGCAACTCCGGCTCCAGCGTGATGCTGCCGTAGAGCGGCGCAGCCGTCGCGTCGAGATCTTGCGCGCGCACGACCGCCACGCTCAACAGCAGCACGATCAGCACACTGATGTGCCTGCCGATGTGTTTAATCGAAACCATAAGACAGCCTCTCAAGTGGTGTTGTAGACGCTCACGCCGATAGGGTACTGCAAAAGCCGCCCCTACACCACTTGATCAGCGCGCTGGTTATTGGCCGAGCGCACTCGACATCGGTGTGGGCATCTGCTGGGGGATTTTACGTGCGCGGGTGGAGCACAGCCTGTATGCATTCGCTGTGGTACGCCACCCGCGATCTGCCGGAGCCGGGCGGCGCGCTGTGCTGGAGCTTTGACGACGCTTTCGGCTGGCTGCGTGATCTGGGGCCACACCGACCCGCCCACCCGCGAGCACAGTTGGGGGCAGTTTCGTAGAATGGCCCATCACGCCCTGCCACAGCTCGAAAGCGTCATCGCTGGCGCGGCCTAAAGCTCCGCCGCTGTCTCACCGAAATGGGTACGCCGCAGGCTGCCCACTGACTCAGCCGCTTGCGCCGCGCCCAACCCACATCAGGCGCTGGGCTACTCGGCGTCAGGGGCCGCCCCGTTGCCGTTGTGGTGGCCGTTGCTGGCGGCGCGCCCCGCGCCCATCGCCGTGCGCACGTTGTAATCTGGCTCGATACTTTGCAGCGTCGCCAGCACCGACTGGAACGCTTCGAACTCTTCGTCGCTGAAGATCTGCCGGATTTGCGCGTCGATCTGCTCGGCGCTGGCGATCACCTGTTCGCGGAAATCTTCGGCTTTGGCCGTCAAATAGATGTGGACGGCCCGGCGGTCGGTGGGGTCTGGGTGCCGCTCGATTAGCCCCTTATCCTGAAGTTTGTCGAGGTTGGGCGTGAACGACGTGGCCGCCCGACCGACCGCGCGCGCCAGTTCCGAGGCATGCTGGCCGTCGCGTTCGTACAGGGCGCGTAGAATGTACCATTCGATGATGGTCAGCTTGATGGGCTGCACAGTATGCACCGTGCGGCTGAACAATTGATCAAGATTGCGCAGCGCAATATCTAGATTGCACCACACCGAACCGTTGAACCGCAACTGCGTTTGAATCATTTCACTCATGGGTCACTCCGCA
>JAADYY010000082.1 GCA_010092805.1 Chloroflexota bacterium
CCCAGGTGACCATCCCGCCCGGATTGTTTCCGCCGGGTGCGCCGCCGCCCAACCCTGGGCAGTTTCAGCCGTTCCCGCCCGGTGTGCGGGTGACGCGCTTTCCGTCGCCCGCGCCGCTCCCGACGCGCGCCCCCGCCACCCCGGTCATCGACCGGCGGGTGTGGCACAGCAGCCCATGAGCCGGGCCGCGCTCACAGAATTTCGCTGTGTTTGTGTGTGGATGTTCGAGGAGTCTCACAAATGATCAAGAAGTTGGTGTACGCGGCGGTCATGGTGACCGCGTTCGGGCTGGCCTTCGGGCTGGTGACGCTCAGCAATCCCGCGCCGGTCGCTGTCGCTGAGGCGCAGGCGCAGCCGGATGCTTCCCGCGACAGTGTGGCGCTGGCGATCTACAACCAGGGGACGGCGCTGGTGCAGGATCGGCGCACGTTCGATTTCACGGCGGGCGTGAATACGCTCAACTTTACGGATGTCGCTGCGGGCATCGACGCAACCTCGGTGACGTTCGTCTCACTCAGCGACCCGCTGGGCACGGTCGTGCTGGAGCAGAACTACGTCTTCGACCTGGTCAACAGCGCGGCGCTGCTGGCGCGCTACCTGGACGAAACGATTGAGGTGGTGGCCGCCGACGCCACACAATTCTCTGGCCAGCTCTTGAGCGGGCGCAACAATGAGATCATCCTGCGCCAGGACGACGGCCAGGTGTTGGTGATCGGGCTGGACAGCGTGCGCGACCTGCGCTTCCCGGATCTGCCGGGCGGCTTGATCACGCGCCCGACGCTGCGCTGGCTGGTGCAAAGCGCCAACGAAGGGCCGCAGCAGGTCGAACTGACCTACCTGACCAACGGCATTAACTGGGCGGCGGATTACAATGTGCTGCTCAACGAAGATAACAGCGCGCTGGACATCAACGGCTGGGTGACGCTGACCAATCGCAGCGGCGCGGCTTACGTCGATGCGCAGGTGAAGCTCGTCGCTGGCGATGTCAACCGCCTGCCCGACCCAGAGGTGATGCGCGATATGGCGTTCGAGGAGTTGGCTATGGCCGCTCCAGTGCCGACGCAGGCGGTGCAGCAGCGCGAGATCTTCGAGTACAACCTCTACGAGATCACCCGCCCTGTGACGGTCGCCGCCAACGAGACCAAACAGGTCGAATTTGTTAGCGGCGCGGAAGTGCCCGCTCACACCTTCTACGTTTATGCCAGCAGTGTTCCCTTCTATGGCGGCCTCTACACCGACCAGTTCTACGGCCAGACGGGCATCACCGACGTGCAAACGTATCTCGAATTCAGCACGGGTGAAGAAGGCGGCCTCGGCGCGGACCTGCCCGCCGGGCGCATCCGCGTCTACCAAGAGGACATCGACAGCGCGGCCCTGCTGATCGGCGAAAACCGCATCGATCACACGCCGGAGGGTGAAGAGGTCGAGATCTTCCTGGGCAATGCCTTCGATCTCGTCGGCGAGCGCACCCAGACCAATTTCGAGCTGGTGGCCGCAAACGTGCTGGAAGAGACTTACGAGATCCGGCTGCGCAACCGCAAAGACGACGAGGCCGTCGAGATCCGCGTGCCAGAGAATCTGTTCCGCTGGTCGAACTGGGAGATTCTGGACAGCACGCATGACTTCGCACAGTTGACAGCCAATCAGATTGAATTCCGCGTGGATGTGCCGCCGCAGGGCGAAACGGTCATCACCTACACCGTCCGCTACACCTGGCCGCGCTGATCGGTCGTGGGCGATAACACAAACGGGCGGGCTGTCCTGTGGGGACGGCCCGCCCGCTGCTAGGCGTTATGTGTGATGTGATGGCCGCTGGCCGGGCTTAGTTGCCCGCCGCAGGGGTGGCAACCGGGGTGCCGCCAAGCGGCTCGAAGGTCGGGATGACGAGTTCCTGCGACGCTGGCACTTCTGGCGCGTTGAAATCTGGGTTGGGTTGGGCCAGGCTCTCGAAGTCGAACAGGAACGGGCTGTTGCTGGGCACCAACGCCAACTGGACGTTATCGCTCAGCGTCTGGATGTACTGGTACTGGATCAGGCTGGGGTTGGCGGCAATCTGCTCGCTGACCAGACGCAGCGCTTCAGCTTCGGCCTGTGCCTGCAAGATGGTCGCCTGAGCGTCACCGCGTGCAATTTCAATTGCCGCATCACGCTGACCCGCTGCTTCGGCGCGGAGCTGGTCGGCTTCCTGCTCACGCTGCTGCACGCGCAACCGCGCCTGCTCCGCGTCCTGCTGCGCAATCTGCGCACGTTCAATCGACTGGGCGAATTCTTCCGAGAAGGTGATGTCGCGGATCAGCAAATCGTTCAGCGCCAGCCCTTCTTCGGCCATACGGGCACCAATCGTTTCCTGAATACCCTCTTCCAGTTCACCGCGGGCTTCACCGTAAATATCGACGGCACGATAGCGCGAGGCGACCTCACGAGAGATGCCCCGTGCGGTCGGGCGGATGAAGTCATCCTCGTAGCGCAGACGCCAGCGCTCATGCACCGTGTTGGCACTCCCTGGGTCGATGGCGTAAATCACCGTGATGTCCAGCAGAATTTCCTGGCCATCGCTGGTACGCGCGCGCACAGCGTCATCGCCGCCCACCCGCTCTTCCTGCGAGCCAGACATGGTGTATTCCTGCTGATCGATGGGGTAGATGGTGGCCTGCTGCAACACCGGGATGACGATGTGCGTCCCGGCGCGGCGCGGGGTGTCCAGTGAACCGCTCAGGGTGTTGAAGACCACCGCGACTTCCTGCGGCTGCACCACCAGAATGCCCTGGCTGACGACGCTGAACAGCACACCGGCGATCAAACCGACGATGGTCAGCAGCACACCACCGCGCACGGGGCGTCCCTGCGACGCCGAAACCACGACCAGACCAATGCCGGCCAGAAAACCTAAAAAGCCTATCAGCGACAACACGCTGATCACTGAGCTAATGCCCATAAATCCTACTCCTCTTGTTTTTGCAGTGTAACAGGCTTGCCTAACGTCCTATAGGGCGGTAATTATAACACGCCTTGTTGGGTCTAACCCACTCTACAGACTAAGATTGCACAGAGTTCCGTTAGAAAGAACCTCAGAAATTGGGGGCTTTGCGGCGCGGGGCTTTTTGTATAAGATACACTATATCGAAATTGCGGAGGTGCGATGATCGTGTCGCAGCTTGACATCGGCCCGTTCACGATCCCAGTATTCAGTGCTATGCTGGCCGGCGCACTCGCGCTCGGCCTGGGGAGCGGTGTCTACCGCCTGCGCGGGCAGACCAGCGCCGGGCGTGCCATTGACGCCTACCTCGCCGCGCTCATCGGCGGGCTGATCGGCGCGCGGGCCGGGCATGTGCTGCTTCACTGGCCGTACTTCGCCGCCCACCCGGACGAGATCATCCGGCTCAACGCGGGCGGCCTCGACCCGCACGGCGCGCTCATCGGCGGGCTGATCGGCTTTGGGATCATGGTGCGCTGGCGCGGGATTCCTGCCGCAGATCGCCGGCGCGTGCTCGATGCGGCGGCCCCGGCCCTCGCGCTGATCGCGCTGGCGGGTTGGATCGGCTGTGTGGCGGCGGGCTGTGGCTACGGCGCGGAAGTGGCGACGCTGGCCGCTGTGCCCCCGCCCATCGCGGCAGAACTGCCGGATCGCTTTGGGATCGGCGCGCCGCGCTACAATACGCAGATCTTCGGCGCGGGGCTGGCGCTCGTGGCGTTGGGCGCGCTCGCCCTGCTGGATCGGCGCGATCCGCCGCCGGGTGCCCGCTTCTGGCTGACGGTCGCGCTGCTGTACGCCGGGCTGTTTGTCGTCGGCTTTCTGCGCGGCGACTCCGTCCCGCTGATCTTTGGGCTGGACGCCGGGCTGCGCGCTGATCAAGCCCTCAACCTGCTGCTGATGGGGGGCAGCGGCTGGCGTGCGGTCGGGTGCTGGCGCGCCTGATCACCTCGACAGCATAGACGCGGATAGACAGATTAGAAACGAAGGAGATATTCCCATGCGCCTGAAAATTGGCTTGGCGCAAATTTACCCGAAGCTCGCTGATGTGTGCGCCAACCTGGACAAGCACCTCGACTACATCGACCGCGCGGCTGCCGACGACGCCGGGCTGGTGATCTTCCCGGAACTGTCGTTGACGGGCTATCAGGTGCAGGATCTGGTGCCGGAAGTGGCGATCCGCACGCGCGCCGCTGACCCCATTTATGGGCCGCTGCTGGAAGCCAGCCGCAAGATCGACATTGTCGTCGGCTTCGTCCACCGCGACGACCGCGAGCGCTACTACATCGCCGATGCGTATCTCTCCGGCGGCGAGACGCTGCACATCCACCACAAG
>JAADYY010000083.1 GCA_010092805.1 Chloroflexota bacterium
GGCCCGGCAGGTTTGGGGCTGCTGGATGTCTCGCTGGAGTCCGACGCGCTGCGCGTGGTGGCAACACTCAGCTTGACGCTCGTGCTGTTCAACGACGCGATCAGCCTGGATTTGGGTGAAGTGCGACGACATGGGCGGCTTTCGGCGTTGGTCTTGGGGCCGGGGACCCTGTTCTCCGCGCTGTTGATCGCGCTGGCGGGCGCGGTTTTACTCGGTCTGGGGCTGGCCGAAGCCGCCATTCTGGGGGCGGCGTTGGCGTCGACCGACCCGGTGCTGCTGCGCGGCTTGCTGCGTCACCCGCGCATCCCCAACGACACCCGGCTGGTGCTCCGGCTGGAAAGTGGCATGAATGACGCGGTGCTGCTGCCCATCGTGATCATCGCTATGATCTTCCTCGATCAGGCGCAGGCAGCGGCTTACACCTTGCTTGAGTGGGCGCAGTTGTTCATCAACCTGTTTTTGCTCGGCCCCGGCGCTGGCGTGGCGATTGGGTTGATGTCGATTGCGACCATCGATATGGTGCGGCGGCGGATCGGTGTGCGCCGCGACTACGAGTCCCTGTATTCGTTGGGCGTCGCGTTCACGGCCTTCGCAGCAGCCGAAGCGCTCGGCGGCAGCGGCTTCCTGGCGGCGTTCGCCGCTGGCCTGACGATCTCCGCATTGGATGTGGAGCTGTGCGAATGTTTCGTTGAGTATGGCGAAACCACTGAAGAAATGGCGCTGCTGATCACGTTTGTGCTGTTCGGAAGTTCGCTCATCTGGAGCGGCTTCGGCACAGTTTCGCTGATGATCATCCCGTTTGCGCTGTTTGTGCTGCTGGCACGCCCGGCGGCGTTCCGATTATCCCTGGCGCGTACAGCTTTATCCCGACGAAGTCGCAGCTTGATCGCGTGGTTTGGGCCGCGCGGACTCAGTTCGCTGCTGCTGATTCTGCTGCCGGTGTTCGCGGGGCTGCCGGGCAGCACCGAACTGTTCAATGTGGCGAGCATCGTTGTGCTGCTGTCGGTCATGCTGTACGGCTTTGCGCCGATGGTGTTGTATCGTCAAGATAGCCTCAATGATGACGAGCCGCTCACCGCACAGCCAGTCGTAGAGCCGACTGTGTACCAACTACCATCCAATGGCGGCCAGCAGCCGCCGGCATCCACGGCTTCGACGACGGAAATGCCGCCGCAAAACGTCACCCGAGAGACGGCTGCCGTCACGGGCGACGGTGATTATGTGGTTGATCCGCGTATTTCGTTGGAGCAACTGCGGCAGCGCTGGCAGGATGGCGATAAGGTGATCATCGCTGATGCACGCAGCGAGCGCACCTACCGCGTCGGCAAGCTTCAAGCGCTGGGCGCTGTCTGGCTGCCGCAAGATCGCGCGGTCGCGGAGGCCGAAAAACTCGATGTGCCGAAGGATGCGGTGGTTGTCGTTTACTGCGCCTGCCCAGATGAAGCGACTAGCCTGCGGGTCGTCCAGGAACTGCAAAGCGGTGGTTGGAAGCACAGCTACGCGCTCACAGGCGGGCTGAGTGCCTGGCAAGAGGCTGGGCTGCCCGTCGCGGAGATCACCAGCGAACTCGCCGATTGAGCTGAACTCGCTGATTGAGGGGGGCGAGGCGTGATTGCGCCTCGCTTCGAACTCTTGTTCGGGGGCTATACTTGCTCTATAATCGGCCCAATGATGAGTAGGGCGTGAGGATCGCCGAATATGAGCGGAGCATTCGCTGGATTTTCTGACGCGGGGCTGAAGTTTCTGGATGATTTGGCGGCGAACAACAACAAGGAATGGTTCGAGGCCAATAAGCAAACCTACATCAGTGCGCTGCGTGACCCGGCAATCGCGCTGATCGCGGCGTTGGGCGAGCGGCTGCAAACAGTCGCGCCGGGGCTGCGCTGCGATACCAGCACCAACGGCAGCGGCTCGCTGATGCGCATCAACCGGGACACACGCTTCAGCGACGACAAAACGCCCTACAAGACGAACATCGCTTTCATGCTGTGGGAGGGCGCTGGCAAAAAAACAGAATCGCCCGCCTTCGGGATGCAGATCACATCCCAGAGTGGGGAACTGATCGCCGGGATGTTTCAGTTCCCGAAACCGCTGCTGCAAGCCTACAGGGATGCGGTGATCGATGATCGGTTGGGAGCGGCGCTTGTCGAAGCCGTTGAGTCAGTGCGTGGAGCAGGGGACTACACCATCAGCGGCGAGCACTACAAGCGCGTGCCGCGTGGCTACGATGCCGATCACCCACGTGCGGAGTGGCTGCGCTACAACGCGCTCTACGCCCATGCGCCAGCGATCACACCGCCGCTGCTGACCTCGCCGGATTTGTTGGAGGCGTGCGTTGAGCACTGCGTCAACATGGCTCCCATTCAACGGTGGTTGGTGCAGGTCAGCGAGCGGGCGACGGAGTGACGAAGTAAACGCGCTTCGCTTGATTTGCCGCTTACTCCGTGCGATCAAGCTGCGCCAGCAAGCGATCATACAGATCCGAACGCTCTGAGAACACATAGCTTGGCGTAAACACAGTGATGTCGGTGCCGCCCGTGCTGCGCAGATGTGTGACCGCTTCGTCCAGCAGCGTACGCTCCACGACCAGGGTGCAGGTATACCAGGCAGCGCCATTTTCCGCTGCGCGCGGGTAGACATCGCTGATGCTTGGGCCAAGCAGCCCAGACAACCGGGTATCTGCGTTGAGCGACGCGGCCAATGCTTGCGGTGAACTGCCGCGCAGATTACAGGTGATCGATATATAGTGGTCGGCGCGCAAATGGGCCTCGATCAGTTCGAGCAGCGTTTTCGTCCCAGCGCGCTTAGCGGGCGAATTCGCCAACTCCCGACGGTTTCCGATCAGGCAGGTCTGCGACTTGAGGATGGTGCCGCCTGCGATTTGCTTGAGATGATTCTCTCGCAGAGTCGTGCCCGTCGCTGAAATATCGACGATCAGATCCGCATAGCCCAGGCTCGGCGCTGCTTCTAGGGCACCCTCTGCATCCACCAGCGTGAAGTGGGTGATCCCTTTGGTGTACAACCAGCGGCGGGTGGTGTGATGATACTTGGTGACAATGCGCAGATCGCGGCCCTGCTCCTTGTATTCCACAGACAGCTCGGCCAGATCTGCGATGGAGGTGATGTCGATCCAGCTTTCCGGTACGGCGAAGACCAACTCAGCCTTTCCGAAACCAAGCTGATCGGCGATGACGATCACGTTGTCGTCGTCTTCGTGACGTTCGGAAAAAATATCCAACCCCGTGATGCCGAGATCGACGCTGGCCTCATCGACCTTCGTGAAAATATCCCATGCCCGTTGAAACGTCACCTCGATCTGCGGTACGGCGGGAATCGAGGCGACATATTGGCGTGGGTTGGGGCGATGCACACGCAAGCCAGCGGCGCTGAGAAAACTGAGCGTCGGATCTTCGAGGTTCTTGGTGGGCAGCGCCAACTTGAGCCGCGTGCCGTTGCTGTTCGTCATGGGCGTTCTTCTTTGCAAAGCTTGACTCAGCGGATTTTGTGCTGGCGAATATAGTCGGCGAGCTGGGCGGCTGGCATCTGAGTTTCAGAGCCGGTTGGTAGCTGGTGAACCCCAACCGCAGCGGCATCTGCATCAACAATGACGGCGACCGGGATGTTACGCGCAGCGGCTGAAGTTGGGGCATCGGGCAGGGCTTGCGCGGTCAGACTCAGTTCGATGTGCAAATTGGCGGCGCGCAACCCCTCAGCGATCTGAATGGCACGGCGAAAATCGGCTTCAGTCGCCGGGATAATGATCGCATCAAGGTCGGGGGCGGCGGTAGGTTGCTGCTCAAGCGCGCGGGCGCGGCGCAGCCGCTCCAGATGATAGGCGGAGCCAGTCGCGGCGATGTTTGCCGGGCCACCGAGGACTCCAACAAGTTCGTCGTAGCGCCCGCCCCCGCACAGCGGATCTGCTGGGCCGAGATCGTCGTGATGCAGTTCGAATACTGTGCCCGTGTAGTATTGCAGCCCGCGCGTCAGCCCCAGATCGAGCGTGATCCGCGACGAGTCCAGGCCATAAGCGGCGAGCAAATCAATCAACTGGCTCAGCTCGTTAAGCGGTGCTGGTTCGCTGTCAAAATGCGTGAGCAACTGCGCCGCCTCGGTGAGCACGGTTTGGGGATCGCCGCTGAGTTCGCACAACGCGCTCATAAATTCGAGCGCGCGGTGCAGCGCTGCCGTCTGATCACGGCGGCTGATTTTTGTCAGGAATCCAGCGATGATCTCGGCCTGATCGCGGGTGCCCCCCGATGTTGAGATCGTGCTGTGCGCCAACGCGAGCAATTGTGAATCGGTGGCGGCGATCTCTGCGGAGGGCTGGGGGGTGCCGCTGTTGAACGACGGATCGATCTCAGTGATCAATTCGGTCAGGCGCTCGACACCTGCCGTGCGCAGCGTTTCCATGTGCAGCAGCAGAAAACTCCGCAGCCGCTTGTTGAGATCAAGCCGGTGAAGGAAATGCAGCAGCGGCCCCACATGCCCAATGATCAGCCGATAGTTCGTGATGCCGACTGTGTCCAAACCATGCGCAGCCAGGTGGATGATCTCCGCGTCCGCCATCGCACCGTTCGCACCAATCAACTCGACGCCGCTTTGCGTGAATTGGCGTGGCTGCCCGGATTGCGGCGTCTCGTAGCGGAAAACCGGCCCGGCATACGCCAGACGGACAGGCAGCGGTTCCGCTTGCAGGTGATCAAGATAAGCGCGAATGGCCGAAGCCGTCAGCTCCGGGCGCAGGCACAAGCGGCGGTTGCGGTACTGGAAATCGTACAGGCGTGTGATGATCGCTTCGCCAGATTTGCGCAGGAACAGATCGGTGTATTCAAGGATTGGGACGGCGATAGAAATGTAGCCGGAACGCGCATAAGTCGCCTCGATCTGCGTTTGGATTTCACGGAGCGCGCGATACTCGTCGGGCAGCACGTCGCTGACGCCGTGCACCCGGTCAATGCGATGTGTGGTCATCATAGGTATTTCGTTGCCCAATATGCTGCCGCGTCATTATAGCGAATCTTCGGCGTGTGTCATCGCTGGACATGAATGCAGATCTGCCGGGAACCGGGAATGGCGGGAAGATTGCAACAAAGCCAAAATGGCGGTGCCAAAATGGCGGCGAAAGAATCGCCTGAGTCGCTGCCTCAGATTTGTGTATTGTGTGATCGTCCGATCATGGGGAATTTGGGGGCAAACAACAATGGCGGTGTTTGATACGCCGATCACGACCGACGGCCAAAACCTGGAGAAAGTGCTGCGGCAGCACCTGCCGGTGGTGCTTTACCTGTACAGCGATGCCAACAAAGCACTCGATGCCGCCTTCAACCGGGCGGCGAAAGCAAATGCGGGCGAAATTCTGGTTGCGCGCGTGGATGTGAACGCCAATCCGCAAGTGCATGAGCGCTATGGTCAGCCGGCTTTGCCGGCGCTGCTGACACTCGATGGGGGCGACGTGGAGTCGCGCGCAGGGGCGATCCAGCCGGCAGATGTCGATGCGCACGTCGATTTTCTGCTGGGGCAAGGCCCGCTGCCCACAGAAACGGTCGCTGAAAGTGCCGCGCGCGCGTCGAGCGGTGCGGCACCGGTTCACGTGCGCGATACATCGTTCGCTGTGGATGTGCTGCGCAGTGAAGTGCCAGTGCTGGTCGATTTTTGGGCACCCTGGTGCGGGCCGTGTCATATGGTCGCGCCCATTTTAGATCGGCTGGCGCAGCAGTACGCTGGGCAGATCAAGATCGCCAAGCTGAACGTGGATGAGAACCCACAGATGGCCTATCAATATCAGGCGATGAGCATCCCCATGCTGATGATGTTCAAGAACGGCCAGCCCGTTGATCGCTTGGTGGGCGCGCATCCGCAGGGCAATATCGAGCAGATGATCCGCCGGGCGTTGTAACGCTCTGCGCGCGCAATTTGAATACTGATCACAGGCGCAGTCGTTGGGCTGCGCTTTTTTTATACATGCCGTTACTTTGTGTTGTGAATCA
>JAADYY010000516.1 GCA_010092805.1 Chloroflexota bacterium
ACGAGATTCACGGCGTCTTTGCACAGACGCTGCGCACCCTGGCCGCTAAGGCCGGGCCAGACGCGCCGCTCTGCGTGATCGCGCACAGTTTGGGCACGATCATCGCCAGCAATTACCTGTACGATTTGCAGCAGTCGGCGGAGCGCGACATCCTGCCGGATTCCGTGAAAGAGAGCATGACCGATGCGCCGCTGGAGCAGGGGCGCACGCTGGCGCTGCTGTATACACTGGGCAGCCCGATTGCGCTGTGGAGCCTGCGCTACCCCGACTTCGGCAAGCCGATCTGCGTGCCGTCGCCGCTGCTGAAAGAATTTCACCCGAATTTGACGGGCGAATGGGTCAATTTTTACGCGCCGCCGGATGTGATCGCGTTTCCGATCAAGACGCTCAACGAGGCGTACGCGGAGGCCGTCACCCGCGACGAGCCGGTGTGGGTGGGCAATGTGCTCATGCGCTGGAACCCCGCGTCGCATCTGGCGTATTGGACGGGGAAGGCGGTGGTTGATCCGATTGTGGATCGGCTGTGCGAATTGTGGCACAACCTCAACCCGTAAGCTTCGTGTGAGAAAATCACAGCATAGTGTGAGATGGTTGAGCGGTGGACAGCCCGACGATTGTGCTCGGTGGGTTGTCTATCCGCTTTTTGCCGTCCGCCCGCGATCACACACGGTAACGACAGAGGAGCTTGTATGTCTGAGCGCGCCGAGATGATCCCGCTGAACTTTGAACGTTTGCCGGAAGCCGAGCAGCTCGAGCGCTCACGGACATTTCTGGCGCGGATGCGCACACGGCGCACCGTCCGCGATTTCGCACAGGTACCCGTGCCGTTTGAACTCATCGAGAACGCGATTGCTACCGCCTGCACCGCCCCGTCCGGCGCGAATCAGCAGCCCTGGACATTTGCGGTGGTCAGCAACCTGGAACTCAAGCGGCGCATCCGTGCGGCTGCCGAAGCCGAGGAGCGCGAAAATTACGCCCACCGCATGAGCACCGAATGGCGCGACGCCATCAGCCACCTGGGCACCGATTGGCAAAAGCCGCACCTGGAACACGCGCCTTATTTGATCATCGTGTTTCAGCAGGCGTATGGCTTCGCGCCGGGCACCAATCCAGGCGCTGACGGTGACGCCGCGAAGGTCAAGCACTACTACGTCGCCGAGTCGGTGGGGATCGCGGTGGGGATGCTGCTGGCGAGCTTGCATCAGGCGGGGCTGGCGACGCTCACGCACACGCCCAGCCCGATGGCCTTTCTCCGCGAGATTCTCCAGCGCCCCGCCAACGAGCGCGCCTACGTGGTGATCCCGGTCGGTTACCCGGCGGCGGATGCCCAGGTGCCCGCGATCACCAAAAAGCCGCTCAGCGAAACGCTGATCCATTGGGACTGACCTGGGACTGACCTGGGACTGACCTGGGATTGACCTGGGACCGATCTAGGATCAAGTCGGATCATGAGGGACGGGCGATCTACTCGCCCGTCGGCACCCAGATATTCTTGACTTCGGTCGCGGCGTGCAGGAATTCCGCGCCCGCGCCCTGTTCGGCGTCGAACCAATCGCGCGGCTGCCCGTAGCTGACCCACGTCCGCTTGAGGTTGTGCGCCGACCGCGCCTCGATCTCCGCGCTGCCCGCTGCATCGCCGAAGTACCACATCGCCTGCACCACGTCATGTTCGACCAACGTCTTCGCCAGATGATCGCGCGCCCCGGTGACGATGTTGACCACCCCCGCCGGCACATCCGACGTTTCGAGGATCTGGTAAAAATCGGTGGCGGCCAGCGGATAGCGCTCCGACGGCACGATGATCGATGTGTTGCCGCGCGCCATGGCCGGGGCCAGCAGCGAGACGAAGCTCAGCAGCGGCGCGTCGTCCGGGCAGACGATGCCGATCACCCCGACCGGCTCATTGACGGCCAGCACCATCCCGCGCAGCACCGTCTCCTGAATCGATCCGCCGTACTTGTCGGCGTACGCCGCATACGTGAACAGGCGATCAATGGCGGCGCTGACCTCGGCTGCGCCGGACGATCCGGTCATGGCGGCCAGGCGCGCGGCGAATTCGTCGGCGCGGGCGCTCAGGTTTTCGGCGATGTAATAGAGGATCTGAGCGCGGGCGTGACCGGTTTTGCGCGCCCAGCCCGATGCTTTGTCCGCCGCTTCGACCGCATCGCGGATGTCTTTGCGGTTGCCATCGCTCGCCACACCGATGATCTGGCCGTCCGCGCCGGGGATCGTGCGGCTGTAGTTGCCGTCGGGGCGTTTCTGCGTGCCGCCGATGTACAGCTTGGCCGTCCGGTCGATGTGTGGCAGGCCGTTGGTGGGGCTGTGCGCGCCGTTTGGCGTATCGGTGTCACCCAGCGGGGCCGGGCGATCTGGGGTGTGCGCGCCCCACGCTGACTCACGCGGCGCGGGTGGGGTGCCGTTGGGCTGGGCATCCGCCAATGGCTGCCGGCGCGTCTGCCAGGCCGGGCGCACATATTCGTACAGGCCCTCTTTGCCACCCTCACGCCCGTAGCCGCTCTCGCGGTAGCCGCCGAACCCCGCCGCCGCATCGAACAGATTCGTCGAGTTGACCCAGATCACGCCCGCTTTGATCTGCCCGGCCACGTCCAGCGCCAGGTTGAGGTTCTCGCTCCACACACTCGCAGCGAGGCCGTAGCGGGTGTTGTTGGCCAGCCTGACGCCTTCGCCCGGCGTGCGGAACGGCAGCGCGACCAGCACCGGCCCGAAGATCTCCTCCTGCACGACTTCCGCCGCCGGGTGTACGTCGGTGAGCAGCGTCGGCGGGTACCAGCAGCCGCCGTCCGTCGGCAGCGGCGTATCCGGCTGGAAAATCTGCCCGCCCTCAGCGAGGCCGCGCTGCACCCAGCTATCGATCCGTTCGCGCTGCACCGGATCAACAATCGCGCCGATGTCGATGCCCTTGTCCAGCGAGTCGCCGACGCGCAGCGAACGCATCCGCAGGCGCAGCTTTTCCAGGAACGGTTCGGCGATGCTCTCCTGAATCAGCAGCCGCGACCCCGCACAGCACACCTGCCCCTGATTGAACCAGATCGCATCGACCAGCCCTTCGATGGCCGCGTCCTGATCGGCGTCGTCGAAAACCAGAAACGGCGATTTACCGCCCAGTTCCAGCGAGAGGCGTTTGCCCGTGCCCGCTGTCGCCCGCCGGATGATCCGCCCGACCTCGGTTGATCCTGTAAAGGCGATCTTGTCAAAGCCGGGGTGCTCGACGACCGCCGCGCCCGTTTGATCGCCGCCCGTGACGATGTTGATCACGCCCGGCGGCAGCCCGGCCTCGGCAGCGATCTCGGCGAACAGCAGCGCCGTCAGCGGGGTGTAGGGCGCGGGCTTGACTACGACGGTGTTGCCCAGCGCCAGCGCCGGAGCCACCTTCCAGGCCAGCATCAGCAGCGGGAAGTTCCAGGGGATCACCTGCCCGACGACACCCAGCGGTGTATAGCCCGGCAGTTCTGCCGCCATGAGCTGCGCCCAGCCCGCGTGATGATAGAAGTGGCGCGCCACCAACGGCACATCCAGATCGCGCGATTCGCGGATGGGTTTGCCGTTGTCCAGCGACTCAAGCACGGCCAGCAGCCGCTGATGCTTCTGAATCCCACGCGCCAGCGCATATAGGTGACGGGCGCGCTCATGCCCGGAAGCCGTGCTCCACGTCGCGAACGCCGCCCGCGCCGCGCTCACCGCCGCCCCGACCTCCGCCGCGCCGCCGGCGGCGATCTGCGCGAGTTCAGCCCCCGTCGCCGGGTTGCTGCTCGTCAAATAGGTATCGGCGCTCGGTGCGGCCCAGCGATTGTTGATGAACAGCCCGA
>JAADYY010000084.1 GCA_010092805.1 Chloroflexota bacterium
ACGATTTCTCGCAAGCCACCCGCTTCAGCGGGTGGTCGTTGACGTCTTTTTACTCCTTTGGTGGTTGCGTAGGACAATGCCGTGCTTTTTTGATCACGCTAATGTAACAATGACGTTGCCCTTCTTGTGTTTCTGATCGACATGGTGGTGCGCCGCGGCCATTTGCTCCAGCGGGTAGGTGGTGTCGATCACGGCGTGGAACTGCCCGGCCTCAATGAGCGTCGTGAGGAGTGTCAGAATTTCGGCGTTGAATTGCGGGCCGCCGTCATCGACCGAAATGTATTGCCCGTCCGGCGTAAGCGCGGTTCTGGCCTGCTGCTTCAGCGCCGAGGTTTTGGCTTCACCCACCGCGTCGAGCACGAGATCGTAGCGCTGTAAATGCTGTGCGGCGTCGGCGGCGGTGTAGTCGATGAATGCATCAGCCCCCAGCGCTTGCACCAACGCGCCGTTGCTGGCGCTGGCGACCCCGGTCACATGCGCGCCAAAGTGCTGCTTGGCAAGCTGTACGGCGGCGGTGCCAATGGCCCCCGATGCGCCGTAGACCAGCACATTTTGCCCACGCTGGAGCTTGGCTAAATTCAGGTAGTGCAGGGCGATCAGGCCGCCATACGGTACGGCAGCGGCTTGCTCGAAGGTCATGTTGGCCGGCTTGCGCGCGACAGCCCCGTTCTGGGACATGGCTTTGTATTCGCCGTAGCCCCCAAAGCTCAGCCCGGTCATGCCATAAACCTGGTCGCCTGGCCGAAACTTCGTGACATTCTTGCCCACCGACTCCACTTCGCCCGCCACCACCAGCCCGATGATCGGCTGCCGGGGCTTGCGCACGCCAATGACCAGGCGCATCATCATGCCCATCCTGCTCCAGGTGCGCAGCTTGAACCCGCGCACGATGGCGTCGCTGGCGGTGACGGATGTCGCGTGATTCCGAATAAGGATCTCGTTATCTTTGGGCACCGGCTTGGGCATGTCCGCCAGTTGCAGCACTTCCGGCGGCCCGTAGCCTGTGCAAATAATTGCTTTCATAAGTTTTTCCTCCGTCCCATAAAGATGTCTTGACTGTCAGCTAATCATCGATCACCGTGATGATCACGTGACCCTGTTTCAGCTCCTGCTCCACATAGCGATGGGCTTCGGCGGTTTGTGCCAACGGATAGCGCCGATCAACGACCGATTTAATTGTCCCTGCTTCGATCAGTTGCCCCAGGTAAATGAGATCGGCGGTTCGTTGGGTCGTCATTTCCAGGATCACTTGTTTGTTGGTCAGCCGCGATGTCCACAGCCCGCGAAACGCCTTCGCCAGCCGGGGGTTGGCGATCAGATAACGCCCGTTGGCGTTGAGCGACCGGACACTCCGCCCAAACGGACTCTTGCCCACCACGTCAAGGATCACGTCGTAGGTCGCGCCGTTTCGGGTGAAATCCTGCTGTGTGTAATCGATGACGTGATCCGCACCCAGCGCGCGCAGCAAGTCGAGCTTGGCGGCGCTGTCGACGGCGGTCACTTCAGCGCCAAAGTGCTGCTTGGCAAGCTGCACGGCAAATGTGCCGATGCTGCCGCCCGCGCCGTTGATGAGCAGTGTTTCGCCGGGCTGGATATTTGCTTTGCGCAGGAAGTGCAGCGCTTCTAGCCCGCCTGTGGGCACCCCGGCGGCTTCCGCATAACTCATGCTGGCCGGTTTGTGCGCCAACGCCCCTTCTTCGGGGACCGCTGGCAAACACACGTATTCCGCGTAGGTACCCACCCCAAACCCTGTCGTCCCAAAGACGGCGTCACCAACCTGGAAGGCCGTCACATCCTTGCCGACCGCCTCAACATCACCAGCGAATTCCTGCCCCAAGATCGTGACGCGCGTGGGTCTGTTGATGCCGGCGTACAGGCGCATGGGGACTGCCAGCCACGCGGGAAAACGCAGGCTGCGGATCTCGCAGTCCCCGGCGGTCACCGTTGCCGCGTGGATGCGTATCAGCACTTGGTCGTCCTTGGGCGTCGGTTTGGCGACCTCCTGTAATTGCAGCACCTCCGGCGCTCCGTAATTTGTCCAGATAACAGCTTTCATCCAATTTCCCCAACTTTCTTGGAATATCACGGCACACGAGCTGCGCGCACCGCCGGGTGCCGGCTCAATCGTCCGCCGCGACAGTAATCACAACTTTGCCGAGGGCTTGCCCGTCGTGAAGATACTGAAGCGCTGCGGGCACCTCGATCAGGGGATAACACTGATCGATCATCGGCGTGAGCTTGCCAGCTTCCACCAATTCGACGACGTGGTTGAGATCCGCTGTGTTTTGCCGTACCGCCAGAATCCCCATTTTCTGATCCCCCCGTGCTGCGATCAGCGGCCCCAGCGTCGCGGCTTGCAGCAGCGCCACTGCGGTACCCCCGACCATCGCGTAAACCCCGTCAGCTGCCAGAACACGTCGGCACGCGAAGAGCGAGCGGCGCGCCACTAGATCCAGAATCAGGTCGTAGCGCTGCCCGCTCCGGGCGAAATCTTCCTGCTGGTAATCAATGACATGATCGGCACCCAGGGAGCGCAGCAAGTCGAGCTTCCGCGCGCTGTCCACTGCGGTCACCTCGGCCCCGTGCAATTTTGCGAGCTGCACCGCAAATGTTCCCGCGCCGCCCCCCGCGCCATTGATGAGCACTTTGTCGCCCGGCTGCACCTGACGCTTGTCGCGCACCCCCTGCACGGCGATGACACCCGCTTGCGGCAGCGCTGCGGCCTGCTCGAAGGTCAGGCTGTCCGGTTTCCGCACGAGGGCGGTGGCGGGCGCGCAGACATACGCGGCGAACCCGCCGCCGCTGTAGAGAAGATCGCCCAGCACTGCGTCGCCGGGCTGAAACTGGCTCACACCGCTGCCCACCGCTTCAACCCGCCCCGCAATGTCCGAGCCGAGGATGGTCTTGCTGGGCTTGCGAATCCCCGCCATGCGCGCATAGATCGGGCTGCCTGTCAGAAATTCGGTGTCGGAGGCATTCAAAGAGACCGCCTGAACTTTGATCAGGACTTCATCGTCCTGGGGGGTGGGTTTTGCGATCTCTTGGAGCTGCAGAACATCAGCGGGGGCACCGTACGCTGTGTGAATAAAAGCTTGCACGAGTTATCTCCCAATTTGCGTTGAAGTGGGCGGTGGTTTTGTATGATTCGCATTTATTTACTATACGAAGAAGATCATCGTCAAGTTGCGCGTGCGCAGTGGATCGATGGATCAATAAACCCCACGCCGCCGTGACGTGGGGTTTGCAGAGCTGATGCGAGGCGGCGCGGCGTGCGCCGCGCCGGGAAGCGGCTTACTGAGCGTCCGCCGCCAGCATCGTCAAATCGGTGGTGCGGATGATCAACTGCGGGAAATCGGTGGTGCCCGCCACAGCGACGAAGTAGTTGTTGTTCTCGCTGAGCGGGAAGCCGCTGCGTTCGGCCAGGGTGGTGCCCGGCGCGGCGTTGGGCGTCACGCTGATGTCGTAGGTGGCGGCGGTCACGTCACGGATGTCGAGGCCGTCGTTGTTGCCCAGCGTGCCGGGGTACCCCAACTGGCCGATCAGCAGGTTACCGTTCAGGCGCACGTCAATGACACCCGCGCTCTGAATGGCGTGGAAGACCGTCACGCGGGCCTGACCTTCGTCCAGCGCGCTGTAATCTTCCAGCAGGAAGCGCACGCGCAGGTCGCCCAGCGCTTCGATGCCGATGGCCGCCACCGTCACCCAGCTGTCCGGCTGCACATTGCCGATGACGACGCCGCCCGGTTCTTCACCCGGCGCGGCCACACCGATACGATAGGCCCCGGCATTGACCGGCATGAAGTCGCTGATGGTGCTGAAGGTCACGCTTTCAAGCATCAGCTCGCCATTGACGTAAATATCCACCGGGCCAGCATCCGGCGACAGATGCGCCACACGCAGGTTAGCGGTCTCTGGCGTAAGGGCCGCAGCGATGGCCGGCGGCAGCAGCACCCCATCGATGATGTGGAAAATACCGTTGTTGGCAATGGCATCCGGTGTGCCGACGCCGATGCCGTTCACGGTGAAGCTGCCCGCCGTCAGGTCAAAGGCGACCGTTTCGCCGTCCAGCGCGGTATCCAGCGTGACGCCTCCGTTCCGGGTGAGGTCGCGGAAGAAGAAGCGCCCCGGAATCACGTGGTAGAGCAGAATGTCGGTGAGCGTGTCGGTATCGGCCAGCAGTTCGTCGGCGGTCAGGCCAAGCGCCTCGAAGGCGGCGTCGAAAGCGGCGTTGGTGGGGGCCAACACGGTGAAGGGGCCTTCGCTGTTCAAAGTCTCCACCAGCCCTGCCGCTTCAACGGCGGCCAGCAGCGTAGTGAAGCGCCCGTCAGGATCGTTGGCGAGCAGTTCGGGCAGGTTCGGGCGGGTTGCGGGCTGGCCCTGCGCCACCCCTTCTTCACCAGCGGTCTGCACTGCCGATTCGGTGCCGGCACCTTCTTCGCCCGCGGTTTGCACCGCCGACTCAGTGCCTGCGCCTTCGGTAGCGGCTGGCTCGCCGGGCGGCAGCAGCACGCCATCAATGGCATGGATGACGCCGTTGGTCGCAAGTTCATCAACATCGGTGATGGCCACATCGTTGACGGTGAACAGGCCGCCGCTCAAATCGAACGCTAATGTTTGGCCTTCCAGCGCGGTTTCCAGCGTCGAGGCGCGGGTGAGGTTGCGGAAGGGGAAGTTGCCCGGAATCACATGATACAGCAGAATGTCGGTGAGCGTGTCGGTATCGGCCAGCAGCTCTTCGGCGGTCAGGCCCAGATCAGCCAGGGCGGCTTCAAAAGCGGCATCGGTGGGGGCCATCACGGTGAATTCATCTTCGCCGGTCAGCACATCGGTGAGACCCGCGGCCTCCAGCGCGGCGACCAGCGTCGTGAAGCGACCATCCGTATCGTTGGCGAGGGTGTCGGCCAGGTTTTCACGATTCTGGGCGAAGGCTGGGGCGATGCCTGTGAGCAGCGCCAGCAATGCGAGCACAAGAGCGAGTTTGCGCATGAGCTTCCTCCTTCGGAAAGCGTGTGTGAGTGCGTGTTTGCAAGATAACGGTGCTAATTTTAGCGCAAGATTGGAAAAAGGCGCTATGTCTATAGGGCATTCTCACTAGCGCCGATTTGGCGTAGGCAAATCTTAAACGACCATACATTGTTCACAGTAACATTCACAGCGCCCGGCGGATCATGGCTCGTCGGGCGGCTCGCCCATGATGGCATACACGAACACCCCCACCGACGCCAGCAAAAACCCGCCGACCACCCCCATCGCTTGCAGTGCCCCAAAGAACGGATCGGGGCTGTCGACGCCGGGCACGTGCGATCCAAAGCCGAGAAAATCGGCCAGCCCAGTGATCGCGCAGAGCAGCAGCCCGTCATCGTCAGGCGCACGCCGATCTGCTGGCTGAAGGTGGCGGGGCGGTCGGCGTAAAATGTGTATTTGACATAGATGAGCGCGCCGCTCATCAACAGCGTCAGCCCGGCGACGATGGTCGCGAACTGCACCACCCCCACCCCCACACCGGGATCGATGCCGGTGATGCCGGGGAACAACCCCATCAGCGTCAGCATCCCGCCCAGCGCACCCAGCGCGATCCCGATCTGTGACAGCCCGCGCATCGCGTCTGTTCCAGTTACGGCAGCGCGGCGCGCAGCTTACGCAGCAGGTTATCGGCCAGCATCGCGCTGATGTCCGCTTCGCTGAAGCCCCGGTCGCGCAGCGCGTCGCCGATTTTCCACAGGTCGGTGATGGTGTTGATCCCTTCTGGGACGCTTTCCGCGCCGAAGCCGCCGTCGAGATCCGTGCCGATGGCGACATGGGCGGCACTCCCGGTCAACTGGCAGACGTAATCGAGGGCGTCGATGATGGTGGAAAAGGGGACAGCACTTTTGCGGTCGCCTTTGCGCCAATCCCCGTTGAGGAACGGGTTCCAGCAGTTGATGCCCATCACGCCGTCGCGTTCCGCCAACCGCCGGATCATCGCGTCGGAGAGGTGGCGGTCGCTGGCGCTGAAGTGGCGCGGGTTGCTGTGGCTGGCGATGACCACCCCCTCGTAGCGATCCAGCGCTTCGAAGTAGGCTTCTTCCGCCATATGCGACAGATCCAGAATGGCATTTTGATCCTGCATCACAGCGAGGAGTTCGCGGCCTAAATCGGTGAGCGGGCCGGGTTCGCCCGTGCCGCCGCTGTAGCGGGTGCCTCGCCAGGCCGGGCCAACGATGCGCACACCGCGGTCGTACCACTCCTCGAACTGCTTCGGCTCCAGGATCGGATCGGCGTTTTCCATCAGAATCACGAAGCCCTGCACATGCTCGCTGATCTCGGTGCCTTCGGCCCAGGTCGCCAGCACCGCGTCGAGATCGGCCTGCGTGCGAATCGGGCGGATGCGGTCGAATTCATCAAAGAGGCGTTCATAATAATCAAGCTGCTGCGAGGCCAGCCGGTAGGCTTCCCGCGCATCCGTGTAGCGCAGCGCATCCCAGGGAGCGGGGCGGTTGCTGTGCGGCGCGACAAACAACGTCGCGCAGGTGACCGCGACCCGGCCCAGCAGCGCCTCCGGGAAGCCGACGGTCGCCTGACCGGCATTTTCCGGGGTCGCTGTGCCCGCCTCCAACCGCCGAGTCGCCAGCGCACTGCGGCGGTAATCGCGCCCGAAGCAGAGCGCGTTGTAAGCGATGTCCTGATGTGCGTCAACGATGATCATGGCGGGTGAGCGGTTCCTCTCGCGGCGTGAGCGCCCCGGCTGCACGCATAACCTCAGCGAATGAGCCGGGATTGTAGCCCGCCCGCGCCTGTTTTGGCAACGCCCCCACCCACCTGGGTGCATTCGGATTATGGGAGCGAATGGATCGGCTGGCTGTTTGGTCCTCACCCCCGGCCCCTGCTCCACAAGCTGCCGGCGACCGCTGGCGCTGGGAGAAGATACGGAGAAGATACCAGGGGAGCGCAACACAGGCAAAACGCTGGTTGAAGTCCCGCGCCCAGTGCCGCAGGCACGGTCGGGAGCGGGATTTAGGGTGAGGGCCGTGCGCCTTGCTTGCCCATTGCCGAATGCACCCCACCCACATTGCACCACCGGGCGGGCTGCTTGATCGTTCGCTGCTTATTAGCAAACCATTTCCTAACACTTAAAAAATAAGTTGCAGACCTTGCCGCCCGCCCCGTATAATGCGACTCGGCATGTGAGTTGAGGGGCGTAGTGGGTTGTTCAAGGCGTTGAGTCTCCGTCAACGGTTGCTGCTGCTGGTGCTGAGCATCACGGCGTTGATCATGATCCTGATCACCGTGCTGGCGCTGGACAGCGCGACGCGCGGGTTTGCGACCCAAACCAACCGGGCGCTGATCGCCCGCAGCCAGAGCGCCGCCTACGCGCTCGACGGTTACATCGCGTCGGTTTCGGCCACCACCCAGGCGCTGGCCGCCGTCCTCAACGGGCGCGACCACCCGCCCATTCACGCTATCTGGCACCCGGCCAGCCAGGTGCTCACCGACCCCGAAACCCCCATCGCGCGGATCGTGGTAGCGCGCCCGTTCCGTGACGATAGGCAAATTGTGTCATTCCGCCGCCCTGATGCGTCGGTGCGGGTGGCCCCGTTGGCCAATGTCATCACGCCCGCCCGCCCTGCACCCGTCAACCGGCTGGCGACCGCGACCACCGACACCGTCATGTGGTTTGGGCCGCAGCCAGGCTACCGGGCGCGCGCGCAGCAGGCCGTGATGGCCGCGGCGATTCGTTTCGTCGGCGCGGATCAGCAGCCGACGGGGCTGGTGTGGGCCGAAGTTCCGGTCGAGTCGTTGACGACGGTCGTGGAAGCGGCGGTCAACCTCGACCCGATCTGGCGCACCGCCACGCTCCTCATTCTCGACGCGGACGACAACGTGATCACGACGGCGGGCACCACCCGCACCGCCAGCCAGGACATCACAGCGGCAGTGACGGCGGCGCAGCTTGACGAAACCGTGATCGTCGCCGCCAACCCGTTTGATTTGGGCAGCCCCGCCTACGCCACGCGCAGCGCGATCCCCGGCACGGGGTGGCAGCTTGTCAGCTTGATCCCGACGCGGATCATCGAGGAGCCGCTGACGCAAAGCAACATGGAAATCGTGCTGCTGATGATCGCGGGGTTGTGCGTGCTTGGCTGGGTGGTTAGCGGCTTCGCCAACCGCACCCTCACCGCGCCGCTGGGCGTGCTGACCCAGGCCGCCCAGGAGATCGGCGCGGGCGCCATGCGCTTCCAGATCAGCCACATTGACCGACAGGATGAGATCGGCGAATTGGCGCGCGCGCTCGAAGATATGAAGCGCAGCCAGTCGGACACCTACGAGCGGTTGGCCCAGGCCCGCCGCACGCTCGAATATCGTGTGACGGTGCGCACCGCCGAACTGCACAAAGCCCAGCGGCAGGCCCAAGATCACGCCGCCGACCTGCTGGCGGTGTATGAAATTTCGCTGTCGCTGGTGAACGAGTATTTTCTGCAAACGATTTTGCAGCGCCTCACCGAACACGTCCCCAGCTTGCTGGACGCGCCCTACTGTGCCATTTGGCTGCGGATGCAGGATGAAGAGTGGCTCAAGCTGGTGGCAACCACAACGCTGGCCTCAACCCACCTGGGCCGCGAGATCAGCGTCAACGATGGCATCGCCGGGGCCGCGATCCGCGCCGCCAAACCCATCGTCGTCGATGATTACACCGACTGGACGAATCGCCTCGACTGGACGCCGCTCAAGCTCAAGCGGGCGCTGTGTGTGCCGCTGCTGCATTCGGGCAAAGCCATCGGCGCGATTGTGGCCGGGCGCGAGGAGCACGCCCCGGTCTTCAATGACAACGACCGGCGGCTGCTGGCCCTGCTGGCCAACCTGGCGTCGCCGGTGGTGCGCAATGCGCAGCTTTTCGACCAGCTTGACGATGCGGTGCAGCGCGCCGAGCAGGCCAACCAGGTGAAAACGCGCTTCTTGGCCAGCGTGACGCACGAACTGCGCACCCCGCTCAACCTGATCATCAATAACCTGGACTTCATGCGCATCGGCTTGTTCGGCCCGGTCACAGATGACCAGCGCACCCGGCTCGATCAGGCGATCCGCAGTTCCGAAAACCTGCTCTACCTCATCAACGATCTGCTGGATGTCAGCAAGATCGAAGCGGGCGAGATGCAGTTGTTCATCCAGCCTACCGAACTCCAGCCGATTGTCGTTGATGCGCTCGACAGCGGCATCGCCCTGATGACCGACGATCACGCCGTCGCCATCCAGCTCGATCTGCCCGAAGAACCACTGCCGCAGATTCCGGTGGATGCGCGCCGCCTGCGCCAGGTGCTGATCAATCTGCTGAGCAATGCGATCAAGTTCACCAAGCAGGGCGAGATCTGGCTGCAGGTGCGCGTCCGTGACGACGTGGTTGAGTTCATCGTCACGGATACGGGCATCGGCATCCCCGAAGAGGATCTCGAGACGATCTTCCGCGCGTTCGAGCGCTCGAAGCGGGCCAAACAGTTGGGCATCGAGGGGACGGGGCTGGGGTTGGCAATCTCGCGGCATTTGGTGGAAGCACACGGCGGCAAAATCCGCGTCGAGACGACCGTCGGCGCGGGCAGCCGTTTCAGCTTTGTGATTCCCCGCCGCATTCATGCGGCGCGTGACGAAACCGCGACGATGGTACCGGTCGCGCCGCCCGCCAATACGTCAGCCGATTAGCGCGCCAGCCACGCCAGAATCTGCGTTTCGGCTTCGGCGAGGCTGATCCCGTCGCGATCCCAATCCCAGCGCTCGGCCAGCGCCTGACCTGCCGCGACCCCGCCCGCTGGCAAATCGACCGGACGCCACAACGCCAGCGCATCCGGGACGAACGGCGCATAGCGCGCCGGGTCGGACGGGCCGAGGATCATCGCCGTGCGCGCGCCCGCCGCCGCCGCCAGATGGGTCAGCCCGGTGTCGTTGCCGATGTACAGCCGCGCCGCCGCCGCCAGCGCCGCGATCTGCCGGAAGGTGAGTTCACCGACAAACGTCACCGCCGCCGCTGCGAGCCGCGCCTGCACCGCCGCGATCAGATCGCCGTCGCCCGGCCCGCCGACCAGCACAATCTGCGCGCCGAAGTGCCGCGCCAACCGCGCCGCCAGCCCCGCAAACCGATCCGGCGGCCAGCGCTTGGCGTCCATGATCATGCCGGGGTTGCGCCCGCCCGCCGGGTTGATCACTACGTAGGCCCCGCCGATGCCGCGCGCCGCCAGCAGCCCCCGCACCGCCGCCTGATCTGTGGCGTGGACGGGCACATTCGCCCAACAACCCTGCACATCGATCCCCAGCGCCCGCGCCACATCCAAATAGATGTCGGCTTCGTGACGGGCCACCGCCGGATCAAGGCGGGCGCGGATGCTGTAGCCGAAGCCGCGCCCGCCGCTGTCGAGGCCCGCGCGTGCCGGGATGCCCGCCAGCCACACCGCCGCGCTCATCAGCGGCGACCTCACCAGCGACACCGCTAGATCGCAGTGCCCGGCGCGCAGCAAACGGATCATCCGTCTCATCCCAGCGAGCGAGCGCACGGGCAGTGCTTCCGGCCCGGTGTCGATCAGCGCGTCAACCAGATCATGGCCGTCCAGCGCGGGCCGCGACCAACTGCCGATCAGCCAGGCGATGTGTGCCTCCGGGTAGGCGCGGCGCAGCGCTTGCAGCGTCGCCGTCGCCAGAATCGCATCGCCGATGCAGCACGGCAGAATCAGCGCGATGCGGCGCGGCGTGGGGATCAGGGGCGGGGGCTGCGTGCTCACGGCGGCGGGTAAATGTTGACGAAATAACTTCTGCCGAACCCTTCCGCAATCCAGCCGCGCTGGTCGTTGTACTCGACCTCAAACCAGGCGTAAAGCGGGCTGCATTCCGGCCCGGCCAGCACGTAAAAGACCGCCCCACTCGGCAGCTGTGTGATCGGCGGGTCGAAGTCGGTGCTCGGCCCTTCACGCAGATTCAGCGGATCGCCATCCCCATCGATCACCACCTGCCCCCGATAATTCAAGATCAGGCGGGTGTGCGGGGCGTTGGTGCAGATGGGAGTGGGGGAAGGCGGCAGCGTCGGCAGGATGTACGGCGTGGGCGTCGCGGTACCCGGATCAAACGGCGAAACCGGCGTGGCTGTCGGGGCCGGCTGCGCGCTGAGCGGCAGCAGCCCCCAGACGCTCCCCGCCACGATCAAGGCCAGGACTCCAGCGGCGATCACGCGGAGCGGTCGGCGTCCGTTCACCGTCGCAACTCCCACAGCTCACGCAAATCCCACAACAGCACCAAGCCGAAAGCCGCGCAGTGGAGGGCCAACAAGGGCACCAGCGCGGGCGCAACGGTCAGGGCGGTGAGGGCACCCCACAGCGCATAGCCGCACAGCACCAACTCCCACACAATCAGCGTATCGGCGGGGAGGCGATAGCCGCTCACGCGCCCGCCCTGTGCAAATTTCGGTGTGCGCCGGAACGCCGTCCGCTGGCCGGCCAGCGCGCTGAGAATCGCGCGCGTGTTGCTGAGCGCCAGGCCGGTCGCCAGCACGATCAGCGCGGGCAGCGCCAACGAGCGCGGGAGCCAATGGGGAGTCGTCACCGCCTGCGCCGTGATCAGCAGCAGCGGCGGCCCCACCCCCAAGATTCCCAGGGCACCCAGCGGCCCCAGCGCCAGCCGTGGCAACGCGCCAGTCGCCAACAAAAGCGGCGTCAGCAGCACCAGCAGCATGATCAGCAAATGCGGCAGATATTGACTCAAATGCAGCGTCGCCATGATCCGCTGGGGTAGTGTGAGCCGCGGGCAGCGCCACACCGGCCCGGCCAGCTTGAGCAAACATTGCGTGCCGCCCTGCGCCCAGCGCGCCTGCTGCTGTTTGTATGCCGCCAACTGCGTCGGTAGTTCGCCCGGCACCACGACATCCGGCAGATAGCCAATCTGCCACCCGGCGAGCTGCGCGCGGTAGCTGAGGTCGAGATCTTCGGTCAGCGTGTCCGCTTGCCAACCGCCCGCCGCTTTGATCGCGCAGGTGCGCCAGACACCGCCCGATCCGCTGAAATTCAGCAACCAGCCCGCCCGCTGCCGCGCTGGTTGCTCCACGACAAAATGCCCATCGAGCGCCAACGTCTGCACAGCGGTGAGCAGGTTATCGCCGCTGTTGAGGTGGCCCCAGCGCGTTTGCACCACGCCCATCTGTGGGTTGGTGAGCAGGTGCGCGACGGTGCAGCGCAGAAAATCCGGCGGCGGGATGAAATCGGCGTCGAAGATGGCGACAAACGCCACATCGAGTTCGCGCAGGCCGTGCGCCAACGCGCCCGCTTTGAACCCGGCGCGATCTGGGCGGCGCACATGCCGGATGTCGAGGCCGGCAGCACGCAGCGGGGCGATCTGCGTGGCGACGATGGCCGTCGTCTCGTCCGTCGAATCGTCGAGCACCTGCACCACCAGCCGATCACGCGGGTAATTCAGCGCGGCGACGGCGTTCAGCAGTCGCGTCACCACGTAGCGTTCATTATAAATGGGGAGCTGCACGGCCACACGCGGCCAGCAGGCGACCGCAGGGGG
>JAADYY010000517.1 GCA_010092805.1 Chloroflexota bacterium
AGGGGCAGGGGGATGAGGGCCAAAACACAATCAAATCGATTGACCAACAGCATCCAGTTAGGCGACGCGCGACGGTCATCAGCCCGCCAGCCAAGCCCGCGCGGAGCCAATCATCACCCCCACCCGCAGCCAGTGGAGCTATTAATCAAAGAGCGGTGAATGGATAACCTGACCGGCAAAGTCATCAAAAGCTACGAACTCCGCAACCTGATCGGAGCGGGTGGATTCGGCGCGGTGTATCTCGCGCACCAGGATTCGGTGGAGCGCGAGGTTGCCATCAAGATCATTTGGCCGGCGTTTGCCAATCACCCGAACTTCATTCGCCGTTTCGAGTCCGAGGCCAAGCTGGTCGCCCGGTTAGAGCACCCGCACATCGTCCCGCTGTATGATTACTGGCGCGACCCTGAAGGCGCATACCTGGTGATGCGGCTGCTGCGCGGTCATCTGCGCCAAGCGATGCAAGCTGGCCCCTGGGCGCTCGAAGACATTGCGCGCCTGCTCAGCCAGATCGGCGCGGCGCTCACCATCGCGCACCGCTACGGCGCAGTACACCGCGACATCAAACCCGAAAACATTCTTTTGGATGAAGAAGGCAACGCCTACCTCGCCGATTTCGGCATCGCCCAAATCCTGCGCGATGTACATTCGGAAGATGGCAGCGAGTTTCCGTCAATGGGGTCACCTGCATACGCCGCGCCAGAGCAGTTGGTGGGCGAAACGACCAAACCCCAGGCCGATATTTACAGCTTGGGCGTGGTGCTCTACGAACTGCTGACGGCGCAGCCTCCCTTCCCAGAGATTGCCGACATCTCCGTTTCGAAACTGGTCGCCTACCGCCAACAAACCCGCCTCACCCCACTGGATCGATCCCGCCCCGATCTGCCGCCGTTGTTCAACGAGATCATTCAACGAGCAACAACGCTTGATCCTGACGCGCGCTACCCGGATGCGCTCACACTGACGGCAGCCTTTCACGAAGCTATCACCCTGAGCATTCGTCAGGCCCTGCCCGGTGGCCCGCTGCGCCCTACCGATAGCTCGGCACGCATCGCGGTTGCGGATTACCTGCTCACCCCCGAACCGCAGCTTGATATTCTGCCGAATCCGTACAAGGGGCTGCGCGCCTTTCAGGAAGTGGACGCCGCCAACTTCTACGGGCGCGAACTGCTGACCGATCAGCTCGTCAAACGGCTGGGTGAGCGCGCCGAGTTAGCGCGGTTTTTGGCGGTGGTTGGCCCCAGCGGCAGCGGCAAATCGAGTGTGATCAAAGCCGGTGTGATCCCGGCATTACGTATGGGCGGGCTGCCCAACTCGGAGCATTGGTTTTACGTAGAAATGGTGCCCGGCAACCATCCCTTTCAAGAGCTGACCGCCGCCCTGCTCAGTGTTGCCGTTGACCCGCCGGAGAATCTTCATGAAAGGCTCCGCGAGCATCCGCGCGGTCTGGTCGACTCGCTGCCAGAGATTTTGCCCCCGGACGATAAAACGGAGTTGTTCCTGTTCATCGATCAGTTTGAGGAGACCTTCACACTGGTCGAGGATGAAGAAGAAAGCCGCCGGTTCCTCGACAGCCTCTACATCGCCATGCTTGATCCTGACAGCCGCCTGCGGCTCGTCTTGACGCTGCGCGCCGACTTCTATGATCGCCCACTGCTTTACCCTCACATGAGTGAGCTGCTGCGCAAGCGCACCGAAGTCGTCGTGCCGCTCACGCCGGATGAGCTTGAGCGCGCGATTGTCGCACCAGCCCATCAGATTGGCATCGTGCCAGAGCCGGGCCTTGTGGCGGACATCATCGCCGATGTGAACGAGCAGCCCGGCGCGCTGCCGCTGCTGCAATATCTGCTGAGCGAGCTGTTTGAGCGACGGTCAGGCAATTTGCTGACGTTGGCAACCTACCGCGATATTGGCGGGGTGCGGGGTGCTCTGGCTAGCCGTGCGGAACAGATTTTCAGCGGCTTGACTTTCGACCAACAAGAGGCGACGCGGCAGTTGTTTCTGCGTCTGATTACACTTGGTGAGGGCACCGAAGATACCCGGCGGCGCACCCTGCTCGATGAATTAACGTCTGTGGCCGAAGACAGACTCACCATCGACAGCGTCATCGACATCCTGGGCAAATCTCGCCTGCTCACCTTCGACCGCGACCCGATCACACGCGGCCCCACTGTCGAGGTCACGCATGAAGCGATTCTGCGCGAGTGGGTGCGGCTGCGCACCTGGCTCGACGCCAGCCGCGAAGATGTGCGTATGCAGCGCAGTCTAGCCGCACTTACGGCTGAATGGCTGGAAGCCCAGCGCGACTCAAGTTTCTTGCTGCGTGGTGCGCGCCTGTTCCAATTTGAGAAATGGGCAGACGCGACGGATCTTGCGCTCACACGCCAGGAAAGCGAATTTCTCAAGGCGAGCGTCAACGAACGACGCCTCCGCGAAACCCAGGAAATCCAGCGCAAGGAACGCGAAGAACAGCTCGAACGGCGCGCCCGCACACGCCTGCGGTGGATCGTCGTGCTGATGACGATTGCCACGATCATCGGGTTCATCCTGACCGGACTCACTTTCGACCGCAGCCGTGTTGCCGAAACCGCACGCGCGACCAGCGATGCCAACGCTATCTTGTCGCAGAGTCTGGCGCTCCAGGCCAGCGCGAGCCAGGCTTTTGACGACAACAACGGCGATCTGGCTGTGGTGCTGGCGCTGCAAGCCAACGAGACCTTGGCCCAACCGCCCAATCAATCCCAGCGCGCTCTGGCCGAGGTCGCATTTGCACCGGGGACACGGCGGGTGTTTGCGGGGCAGCTTTCCGACATCACCAGCATGGACATCAGCCCCGATGGCAGCCGGATTGTCGCTGGCTCGCGCGATCCGTTCACGCGCATGTTGATGTGGGATGCAGCCAGCGGCGAAGCCCTCTTCACCTTCGATGGTCACCGCGGCGACCTTGAGGACGTGGCATTCAGTCCAGATGGCCGCTCCATCCTTTCCGGCGACCAGAACGGTCTGGCTTTGCTGTGGGATGCTGCCACCGGGGCGCTGGTTCACACCCTCGACAGCCACAGCACCTCAGTCAACCGGGTTATGTTCAGCCCCGATGGACGGCAGGCGCTCACAACCGCCGACGAGCGCGGTGACGATCCCGCAGCGCCGACGATCATTTTGTGGGATGTTGCGAGCGGCTCAGAGATCCGGCGTTTTGACGGCCATATCCAAACGACTGCGCTGACAGATGGTGAGCTGCAAATACGCCATAGCGATGTTTTGGCGGCGGCTTTCAGCCCAAACGGCACCCGCCTGCTCACTGGCGCGCGCGACAGCAGCATCATCTTGTGGGATGTGACGACCGGCAGCGAGCTGTGGCGTGTGACCGTCGGAGCAGATGGGGACGGCGGCACCGAAGCTGAGTCCGTTGAGGATCTCGCTTTCGGCCCAGATGGCCTGACTGCTGCGTCCGCCTCACGCGATGAAATCACCCTCTGGACGTTAGACGACAGCATGGGCACGCGCACCTTCACGGGGCGCAGCGGCAATATCAACGCGATTGCCTTCCACCCAAATGGTCAATGGCTGCTCTCAGGTACCAACGATAACCTCATTGACATTTGGGACATAACGGGCAGTGAAGTGTTGTATCAGTTGGAAGGTCACACCGGAGCGATTACAAGTGTGGCTATCACCCGTGATGGTCAATTGTTTGCCTCAAGTTCCAGTGACAACACCGTCCGCCTCTGGAACTTCACCGATCCGCGTGCGCTGCACCATCTCGCCAGCCACGAAGCACGCATCACTGGGCTGGCCTTCGACCCGCTGAACA
>JAADYY010000085.1 GCA_010092805.1 Chloroflexota bacterium
CTCCCGACCGTTGCGCCGGGAGTGGGGGAAATGCACGGACTCATTCGCGGCGCTGCGCATCCATCACCGCGACGGCGGTCATGGCGACGATGTCCTCCACGTCGTCGCCGGCTTGCAGCACATGCACCGGCGCGCCGATCCCCAGCAGCACCGGGCCGATCATCTCGGCACCGCCCAGGCGGCCCAGCAGCTTATAGGCCACATTCGCCGCGTCCAGGTTCGGGAAGACGAGCACGTTGGCGTCCTGCACCTGGCTGAACGGGTAGCGCTGCTGAATCAGCGCTGGCACCACCGCCACATCGGCCTGCATCTCGCCATCGATGGTGATGTCCGGGCGGCGTTCGCGCACCAGCGCCACCGCGTCGCGCACCTTCTGTGAGAGCGGGTGCGGCGTGCTGCCGAAATTCGAGAACGACAGCATCGCCACCACTGGCTCAATGTCGAGGCTGCGGGCGAAATCTGCCGCCAACACCGCAATCTCGGCGAGGCAGTCGGCGTCGGGGTCAATGTTGACGGTCGCATCGGTGAACAGGTACACGCGCCCGCGCACGACCACAATATAGACGCCGCTGGCGCGTTTGGCCCCGGCCCGCGTCTTGAACAGTTGCAGCGCCGGGCGCACCACATCCGGGTATTCGTACGTCAGCCCGCTGATGAAGGCATCGCCTTCACCCAGATGCATCATCACCGGGCCGAGGTAGTTGCGGTCGCGCAGCAGGGCGTTGGCTTTGGCGCGGGTGACGCCGTCGCGCTGCCGCAGTTGATACAGCGTCTCGCGGTATTGGTCACGGAAGTTCGGCACGTATGGATCGACGACGGTGGGCGTGAAGTGCAGCCCCAACTGCTCGATGGTTTGCAGAATCTGATCCCGGTTGCCGATCAGGATCGGTTGGGCGATGCCGTCATCGTGGATGTGCGCCGCCGCGCGGATGATCTTGGACTCCTCGCCTTCGGCAAAGATCACGCGCTTGTCCGGGCCGGTGGTCGCCCGCTCGATGATCTGGTTGCGGATCTGCTGGCCCAGGCCCTGCCGCTTGATCAGTTCGGCGCGGTAGGCGTCCATGTCGATCTGGCGGCGGGCGACGCCGCTCTCGATGGCCGCCTGCGCCACAGCGGGCGCGACCCACAACAGCACACGCGAATCGAGCGGTTTGGGGATCAGGTAGTCGCGGCTGAAGCGCAGCCCCGGCAAGCCGTAAGCGGCCAGCACGCTGTCGGGCACGTCTTCCAGCGTCAGCGCGGCGAGCGCTTCGGCGGCGGCGTGCTTCATCGCCTCGTTGATCCCGGTGGCGTAGACATCGAGCGCGCCGCGGAAGATGAACGGGAAGCCGAGCACATTGTTGACCTGGTTGGGGTAATCGCTGCGCCCGGTGGCGACAATCGCGTCGGGGCGGACGCTCTGCGCCTCTTCTGGCATGATCTCTGGGGTGGGGTTGGCCCGCGCAAAAATGATCGGGTTGGGGGCCATCGTCCGCACCATGTCCGGTTTGAGCACCCCCGCCGCCGACAAACCCAGGAAGACATCCGCGCCCACGACCGCATCCGCCAGCGTGCGCGCGTCGGTGTAGTTGGCGTAGCGCAGCTTGTACTCGTTCATGTTGTCTTCGCGCCCGGCGTAGATCACGCCGTGACTGTCGGTCATGAGGATGTTTTCGCGCCTGACACCCAGCGTCGTGTAGAAATCCGCGCTGGCGATGGCACTCGCCCCCGCCCCCGACACAACGATGCGCAGATCTTCCATGCGCTTGCCGATGATTTTCACCGCGTTGATCAGCGCCGCACCGCTGATGATGGCGGTGCCGTGCTGATCGTCGTGGAAAACGGGGATGTCGAGTTCGGCTTTCAGCCGCCGCTCCACCTCGAAGCATTCCGGCGCTTTGATGTCTTCGAGGTTGATGCCGCCGAACGTGGGCGCGATGGCCCGGCACACGGCGACCATCTCTTCGACGGTGGTGGCGTTCATCTCAATGTCGAACACGTCTACGTCGGCGAAGCGCTTGAAGAGCACGCCCTTGCCCTCCATCACGGGCTTGGACGCCAGCGCCCCACGATTGCCCAGCCCCAGAATCGCCGAGCCGTTGGAGATGACCGCCACGAGATTCGATTTGGCCGTCAGTTGGTAGGCGGTCAGCGGGTCGCGGTCAACTTCGAGCACGGCTTCGGCGACGCCGGGCGAATACGCCAGCGACAGATCGCGCTGCGTTTGCAGCGGCTTGGTGGGGGTGACCTCGATTTTGCCCGGACGCCCGCGCTGGTGATACTCAAAGACATCTTGTTTCGTAATTGGCATTTTTTATTTCTCCCCTCAAATCGTGCGTAAGCAGGCAAGCACAAGTGTCGCGCGCCAGCAGCCACGATCCCCAGGCTGTCATCCAGCGATCCAGCCGCTGTGCGGTGGCATCACGTCCACCCGCCTATCTTACCGATTAGGGCTTTAGCCCGCGAGCAAGCCACGCCGCTTTAGCGGCAGTGGAGGAAAGCGCTTCCGGCTTGAGCCGAATTGAATCTGGTGCGACCTGTTGTGCTATGGCATCAATACGATACGGGCGCACAAAAGGGCAAGTAGACGATGGTGCGTACCTTCAAGTATCGCTTGTATCCCCCGAAAGCACAGGAACGCCGCATGTTTCAAGTGCTGGAGGTGTGCCGCAACTGGTACAATATGTGCCTTGCCGAGCGGAAATGGGCGTACCAACTTGAAGAGCGTAGTGTCACCAAAGTGTAGCAAGAGAAGACTGGGATTGCCTACCGCAAGACGTTTCCGCAAGCGCAAATCGTCTTTAGCCAGACCATGCAAAGCGTCTGCGATGATGTGGACAAGGCGTTTCAAGCTTTCTTTCGTCATGTCAAGGCGAACGAAAAGCCCGGATACCCGCGTTTCAAGTCCTGCTCGAATTGTGGCGCTAGCTTTGCACACCTCACCCTGGCTGATCGTTGGGTGACGTGCGACTGCGGTCTATCGTTAGACCGCGATCACAACGCGGCGATCAACATTTTGAAACGTACCGGGTGGGACACATCCGCTGTGCCAGCGCCCATCGACTAACGCTGGCCGCTGGCAGATCGCTGGGGTGTGGTATACTGGGGGCTAGAACAAATCTTCGCATGGTGAGCGTGCGAGCGAAGCGAA
>JAADYY010000009.1 GCA_010092805.1 Chloroflexota bacterium
GATGTGGCCGTCGTGATCGAGCGCACAACGGCGGATTACACTGGATGATCAGGTGCTGATCAATTAAGGTCGTCGGCGTGCTGCAAGCGGACGAGCAGCGGGTACAGCCGATGATCACGCCAGCGGCGGGCGTCGTCCTGATGGTGCTCCACGAGCCAGATCGCATCGGGGTTCGCGCCCGCCGCCGCGATCAGCTCGGCGCTCCATGCCGGGTGATGCACATACACCACATACGGACGCCACCACCAGCGGCGCGGGTCACGACAGCTCCAGCGTTGCACCAACCCCGGCGCGATCACCCCGACGATCACCGGGGCCATGCGCTGCCACAGCACCAGCGGGTAGCGCGTTTTGCCTACGTCGTGCAGCAGCGCCGCCACCTCCAAATCGTGCGGGGCTGGCCCCTCCGCCAGGATTGCGCGCAGCACGTTCAGGCTGTGCAGTTTTTCGCTGCGGCGCATCAAGCGGAAGCGCGCGAACAGCGCCGGAGTCAGATAGGCCGCCGCCAGCTCGTGATCAACCGGCTGCGCAAACGCGATCAGGGCACGCACGCCCTGCCGCATCCGTTGAGTCGCTGCCATCGCCGCTAAATCCCGGTGAGGAACAGGAACAGCGAATTGGTTGGCTGGCCGATGAGCATGCCGAACGGGTTGAACCCCAGCAGCGGAATAAAGCTGAGCAGCAGCAGCCCCAGGAACACATACTGGCTCTGCTGCTGATAGCGCTCCCAGGTCGCGGCCAGATCCGGCGGCAGCAGTGTGTAGACGATGTGCCAGCCGTCGATGGGGAAGAACGGCAGCAGGTTGAAGACGAAGAGCAGTAGATTGAGGAAAATGAGCTGCCAGATAAGCGTCAAGACGAAGCTGGGCATCGCCGAGAGTGCCCCCACGCCGATGATGCGGAAGATCAACGCGAAGATGATCGCCAGCAGCAGGTTCGAGACCGGGCCAGCCGCCACCGCCGCGAACCAGCGCCAGCGGCGGTTCTCACGGGGCATCCGGTAGGGCGAGATGGGCGCGGAGCCGAGAATCCCGAAGCCGATGAGCGCGAACATCAGCCAGCCCACCCAGTTGATGTGCACCAGCGGGTTCAGTGTCAAGCGCCCCGCCTGCGCCGGGTACGGGTCGCCCATGCGCCACCCCACGTAATTGTGGGCGAACTCGTGTACGGTCATGCCCAACCCCAGCGCCAGTAAATTCGCGATCAGCAGTTCTGGTGTCAAATTGAACAGCAAAGCTCGGACTCCCCGCATCGAAAGTTGAACAAGAATGTTTATATTATAGCACAGCGGTGCGCTGAATTCGGCGCGGCAGGCCAGGGCATCCCCCGTTCTGCACAGCCGCTTGTGGGCGCGCATTGAGGCAGATCATCTAAGATCCGCAACGCCGTGTGCGCAGCGATGGTATAGTAGGTGCGCAGTACACGATGTATCCCGGTACCATTGGCGATTGGCGGGTTTCCGCGCGCAGCCACAGACGCGCCGAGGCCGCGCAATGCAAGCGTCCTGCCGTATGGACGCCCGGCAAGCGGCTGTACTGGTGCAGCCAACGGATCATTCACCAGCCGTACAACGGCCCCCAACCCGGGGCCGCCCGTAAGTCCGAACCCGCACGATCATCATAGCAGTGTCAGCAGACGGTGAAAGCACTCATATGGAACCGCAGACGGAACCGCAGACGGAACCGCAAACTCAGCCGCCCGGCCCACCGCCGATCCACATCGACGACCGCGTGCAAATGCGCAAACCGCACCCGTGCGGGGGCAATGACTGGGTGGTGTACCGGGTGGGGGCCGACATTGGGCTGCGCTGTTTGCAGTGTGGCCGCCACGTGATGTTGGCGCGGCGCGACTTTTATAAGCGCCTCAAAGCCATCACCCACCAGGCCAAGTTCCCAGCGGCAAATTCCCCAGCTTACCCAGAAGGGACGGAGACGAATTGAAAGCCAAAAAACGCATCTTGTTCCTGATGTCGGATACCGGCGGCGGCCATCGCGCGGCTGCCGAAGCTATCCGGGATGCGCTGATGATGCAGCACGGCGACGCCGTCAGCGTCCGCATTGTTGATGTCTTCAAAGACTACTCAACCTTCCCGTTCAAATACTTCCCGGATTTCTATCCGTGGATTGTCAACAGCAGCAAAACCTCGTATGGGTGGAGCTTCAAGCTCTCCAATACGCGCAACCGCGCCCGCGTGATCGCGCGTGGGATGTATGTCACGGCGGAAAGCAAGCTCAAGCGGATGGTGCGCGAGCACCCGGCGGATGTGGTGGTGTGTGTGCATTCGATTGTCACGCGCCCGGCCATGCACGCGCTGATGGCTGGGCAGACGCGCCCGCCGTTTGTCGTCGTCGTTACCGATCTGGTCTCGACGCATTATTTCTGGTACGACAAGCGCGCCGAACGCACCCTTGTGCCCACCCCGCTGGCCTTTGAGCGCGGCGTGCTGGCCGGGCTGGACCCGGCGCGGCTGCGGATCACCGGGCTGCCGGTGCATCCGCAGTTCACACAAGCCCTCACCGATCAGGCGACGGCGCGCGCCGAACTGGGCTGGAACCCGGATTTGCCCGCGATTCTGGTGATCGGCGGCGGCGACGGCCTCGGCCCGCTGGAGAAAACTGCCCGCGCGATCAACAGTCGCAAGCTGCGCTGCCAGCTCGCCGTGATTGCCGGGCGCAACGAAGCGCTGAAAGCCAAGCTCGCCAGCCGCCGCTGGAAGCAGCCGACCTACATTTACGGTTTTGTCGACGACATGCCGCGCTTGATGGCCGCGGCGGATATTCTCGTCACCAAGGCGGGGCCGGCCACCATCAGCGAAGCGTGCATCGCCGGGCTGCCGATGATCCTCTACGACGCCATCCCCGGCCAGGAAAGCGGCAATGTCGATCATGTCGTCAACGGCGGGGCGGGCGTCTTCGAGCCGACGCCGCGCGGGGTGGCAGATGCTGTGGCGTCATGGTTGGCGGAAGGGCCGGAAGGTTTAGCGCACCGCCGTGAGCAGGCGCGGCAGTTGGGCCACCCGAACGCCGTTTGGGAGATTGCCGATGAGGTGTGGGCGCACGCCAACCAGCCGCGCATCCCCGTCAAGCGCAAAATGGCGGCGCGGCTGGCCTCGATTGTCGGGGCGGGGTCGTAGGTCGCAGCGCCCCGTTGCCGGGCAGCGCCGCCAGCGGGGGCTGATCGCGCTGATCAGCCCCCGCTGAAGGACGTAAACGCAGCTACCGACACGGCACCGATTCGATGGGGCTGGTGGGCCGTGATTCCAGCGTCACCGGGACTTCAAAGGTCTGGTCGCCGCGCACTACCAGCACGTCGACGGTATCGCCGGGGCGCGTGTTGACCACCAAATAGCTGATGAGCGCGTCCATGTTGGCGATGAAGTCGCCGTTGACCGCCACGATGATGTCGCCGCCCACACAGACGGTCTGCCCACGAATGTTGTCGATGCGCTCACCCCCGCGCAGCCCGGCCCGCTGTGCCGGCGAGCCAGCCGTCACCTGGTCGATGAGCACGCCGGAGGTCACCGGCAGGTCGAGCGGTTCGGCCAGCGCCGCCACCCCAAAGCCCAGCTCTGACGGCAACGCCGTGATCCCGATCCAGGCGTAATCGACGCGCCCATTGGCGATCAACTCTGGGATCACGCGCTGGACAGTGCGCGACGGCACCGCAAACCCCACGCCCTGAAACACGCCCGACTCGGTGCGAATGGCGGTGTTGACGCCGATCAGCTCGCCGCGCGAATTGAGCAGCGGGCCGCCGCTGTTGCCGGGGTTGATGTCGGCGTCCACCTGAATGATCGACGGGTTCTGGAAGCCGGCCAGCAGCCCATCGAGCAAATCTGCCGACGGGAGCTGGCGGCCCAGCCCGCTGACCACGCCGACCGTCATCGAACTGGCCAGCCCAAACGGGTTGCCAATCGCAATCGCGCGCTCACCCACCCGCACCTGATCCGAGTTGCCGAAGATCACCGGGTTGAGTTGGGCGCGGTCGCTGTTGACGCGCAGCACCGCCAGATCGCTGTAGCTGTCTTCGCCCACGATTTCGGCGGCGGTCACGTAACCGTCGTTGAACGTGATCAGGATGCCTGCTGCCCCGGCGACGACGTGCGCGTTGGTGATGATGTGCCCGCGCGTATCGTAGACGATGCCGGAACCGCTGGCGCTGCCGCCATTTTGGTTGAACAGCGAGTCGGTTGTCGCCAAGGTCACATCCACATTGACCACCGAAGGGGCCACCCGCTCATAGACGTTGACCAGCAGTTGATGTTCGGCATCCGCCGCGTCGATGATCATCTGCGGGACGGCGGTCGGCGTCGTGAAGTTTTGCCCCTGCTGCACCACATTGATCGGCAGGGCGGCAATCGGCGTGCTCACCACTGCTTGATCTGGCAGCGCTGCCGGGCCGCTGGGGCCGCAGGCGCTCAACAGGAACGCGCCCGCCACCAGCGCCGCCAGCACGCCGCGCCGCGCCCGCAAGGCTGAAAAAATGAGCTGTTGCTTGGTCAGGTTGGGCATATCGACCTTCAATGTGTGTTATGTGTTAGGCTGCCGTTGCTGGTGCCGCGTGATCCGACGGATCACGCGGCGGTTATCAAGCCGTTGAGCCGCCGAAGCTGGCTTTGAGCTGTTCGACGAGCTGCCGCTGTTCGTCGGTGAGCGTCTCTGGCACGGTGATCTGCACACGCGCGTAGAGATCGCCATAGGTATCGTCCCGGCGCAGCAGCGGCATCCCCTTGCCGCTTAAGCGGAAGCGCCGCCCCGACTGGGTGCCCGCCGGAACGCGCAGGCGCACGGGCCGGCCCAGCGTCGGTATTTCAACTTCACCGCCCAGCAGCGCCGTGAACATATCGATCTTGACATCAACGTACAGGTCATCGCCCTGCCGCTCGAACAGCGTATCCGGCGACACCTGCACCACCAGGTACAGATCGCCCGTGCGGCCACCGCTGTAGCCGGGTTCCCCTTCGCCGGAAAGCCGGACTTTGGTGCCCGTAGCCGCGCCCGCCGGGATGTTCACGCGGATGGAGCGGTTGCCCTTGTTGAGCAGCCGGGTCGTGCCGCTGTAGGCTTCCCGCAGCGAGATCGAGACGAGTTGTTCAATGTTCTGCCCATCGCCGCGCGCAAACCCGCTGAAGTTACTACCGGGGTTGGCGCTGCGGTTCGTGCTGCGCCCGCCACGCCCAAACAGGGAGTCGAAGATGTCGCCCAGGTCGCCGAAATCGATGTTCGGGGACGCGCCGCGCGCGTCGCCCCACGCCTGCTGCGGGTTCACGGTGCCGAAGCGGTCGTAGGTTTGGCGCTTGTCTTTGTCGCTGAGCACCTCGTAGGCTTCGTTGATCTCTTTGAATTTCGCCTCTGCCGACGGGTTATCTGGGTTGGCGTCGGGGTGATACTGCTTCGCCAGCCGTCGGTAGGCTTGCTTGATGTCTTTATCGCTGGCGTCACGGTTCACGCCCAGCGTCTGATAGTAATCCTTCGCCATAGGTCTGTGATCAATCTCTGTATGGTCTAGCGGTGGGTGAACACAAAGATTACGATCTTATCGTATGCCCAGTGGGCAGCCGAGTCAACGGGGCGTGGGCTTTTCTTACGCAACATTAGTGTCGGCGGCGGCGCTTGGAACGAATCGCGGGGTTGTGCGTATACTGTCTCAGATGCTGTTGGTCAATCGATTTGATTGTGTTTTGGCCCGCATCCCCCTGCCCCTGCTCCCAGCGTCAGCGTTCGGGAGCAGGGGAGAAAAC
>JAADYY010000518.1 GCA_010092805.1 Chloroflexota bacterium
GGGATAACGTAGCCATAGCCCTTCAGCGTGGCTTGGGCTGGTCAACGGTGGCTCACGGTTTCCCGCAAGCCACCCGCTTCAGCGGGTGGTCGTTGACCACAATCCTCCTCACGATTCTGCGCAGCCAGCGCGCCTGAGCCAAGCGCGCCATGCATCACGTTGCGCCCGGAGTTTACCAAGCGGGCGCGGGGCGGTCAACGCGCCCAGTGATCAGCGCTCAGCCGGGCAGCGCGTTGATCCAGGCGGCGATGTCGCTGATGACGGTTTCGGCGACGAAGTTCGGCTGCAAGTATTCTGCCGGGCGGCTGATACCTGCGCCGGGCATGAACAGATGATTGAGCGTCGGGTAGGTGAGCAGTGTGGCGTTGGCGCGCCCGGCGAACCCGGCCTGCCAGCGCACGAAATCCTCGGTGAGCGTCACCTCAAAGTCGCGCTCCGGCTGCATGATCAGCAGCGGGCGTGGCAGCCCGGCGGCGACCGTCACCGGGTCGTAGCCGCGCAGATCCAGCCAGTAACTCACTGGCAGATCCAGGAACCGGGCGTCGGGCGGGGTCTCGGCGCTCAGCGTGTCGATGGCGGCGGCTTCTGCCGCCAGTGCATTCAGTTCAGCCACCTGATCTGGGGTGGGCGCGCCCGCCAACCCCGTGATGAACTCGTCGGCGGCGGCCAGGATGCGAACTTGCAGCGGCAGCGTGTGCCCCGCCATGATGATCAGCCCGGCGATGTCCGCGTCGGCGGCCCCGATGCGCGGCGCGAGATGCCCACCCAGATCGTGGCCGAGCACAACAATCCGCGCCAGATCGATGCGCTGAGTCCGGCGCAGCAGCTCGACCGCCGCCAGCGCATCGTCGATGATTTCTGCCTGCACCGTCAGCGTGGGGTCGTCGAGCACCGCCGGGTAGGCGAACGTCCGCCTATCGAAGCGCAGCGCCGCGATTCCCCGGTTCGCCAGCCCCCAGGCGATGTCGCGCAGCGGCTTGTTCGGGCCAATCGTCGCATCCCGGTCTACTGGGCCAATCCCACCGATCAACACGACCGCTGGGAACGGCCCTTCGCCGAAGGGCAGGGTCAGCGCGCCGTTGAGCGGGAACGGGTCGCCGCCGACGGTGACCTGCTGCTCGGTGAAGGTGGTCACATCGGCATAGGGCGGCGTCAAGCCGGTGTCGATGGGCGCGGCGGTGTCATCCGGGGCGCTGACAGTGGTCGCGGTCGGTGCCGGCGCTGGCGGCGGCAGTTGGCGGGGTTCCGGCACCACCGTTTCGATCAGCTCGGACGGGTTGAAGATGGTGGCGGCGGGCACGAAGAACAGGCTGTTGACCTGCCCCGTCGCATCGACCTCAACGCGAATGTCGATGGGGGCCAGTTCCAGCAGCACCGTCGTCACCAGGATGCCCGTGCCCGTTTCGCGGCGCAGCCGCAGCGTCTCGACATACGTCCCCGCCTCGAACTGCACCACATCCCACACCGCCGCCAACCGCTCGGCGGAAAGCACCGCTTGCAGCGCCGGGTTGAACAGCGCGAACACGCCATCGAAATCATCCGCCAGCAGCAGCGCGACAAGCTGCTGCGCCACCGCCACCGGGTCGGGCGGCGTCGTTGGGGCGAGTGTCGGCTGGGCGGGCGGGGCAGCCTCCCCGACGGGCAGATCACCCGTGCTTGGCAGCGGCGTGGGCGGGATCTGCGTCGGGATGTCTGTGGGGATCACGATGGTTGTGGCGGTCGGCGCGGGGGGCAGCGTGTTGGCGACGGTGGGCACGAGTGTCGGCACGCGCGTCGGGAGCGGCGTGAAGGTCGCGGTGGGGATGGTAGGGGCCGCGACGGTGTTGGTGGGCGCGAGCGTGGGCGGCGGGACAGGCGTCCCAAACTCAAGCTGGCGGCCTGGCTCGAAAAACAGCGCGTTGACGCGCCCGCGCTCGTTGACGGCGACCGTGACGTTGTAGGTTTGCCGTTCAAACCCCAGCGTGATCACGATGACGCTGCCCCCTTGCGAGGGCCGCAGCGCCAGCAATTCCCGGTAGGGGCCGCTTTCGGCCAGCACGTCCGCCCAAATCTGCGCGATCTGGGCTTCCGGCACTTCGACGCGCAGTTCGTCGGTGAAGAAGGCCGCCGCCGCCGGGAAATCTTCGGCGATGATCGCGTTGACGACGGTTTCGGCGATGGCCGCCGGATCGACTTCGGGTTGGGCGTGGGCGGGCGCGCCGATCAGCGCGCCGAACAGCCACAGCCAACCGATCAGGGGTAGGGTGCGTACAAGTTTGATCTGCAAGATCCTCAAGACGGACTCCTTTGCGAGCAGGCGGCCAGTGATCATGGCTAAATCAGAGATTGCGGCGGCGGAATGGGCGTCGGCGCGGTGGGCTGCCCAATGAACAGGCCGCTGAAACTGGTAGCGAGTAAGGTGATGATGATGATGAGCACGACGATCAAAATGAGCACCCGGCGCGCCGTCCAGAAGCGCTCCTGGACGGTGTCGTAGTACGGGTCGTCGTAGAGATCATCGTCGTCATACGAACCGCGCCGGTCGCGTGCGTCGGGTTCGTCTGGAAATGGATCGGCTTGATCGTGGGCCGGGCGCTGCCCAGACGTGGTGACGCGGAAAAAGCGGCGGTCGAGCTTGACGGTGTCGAAGCGGGCACGGAAGCGGCGCGACGGCTCATCCGCCGCTTGATGGGCAGCAGACGGTGAGTCGTCGGCGGAGCCGGGATGGGAACGGAAAAACGGATCGCGTTCGTCAGACATAGATTCAATCGCTGCGTTGGGACAAATATCGAGGCACCGTCAACACAACAGCGCCCCGATTCAGCCCAATTATACAGCGATTGTCCAGCGTTTGCGCGCTGGCCGCGATCAGTCGTGCGTAGCGGGTTCGGTGATGATGCCTTCGGTCGAGCCGTTGCGAATCGCCAGCTTGACCTCACCGATGGCGCGCGTCACCTGGATTTCGCGGGGGCAGGCGGGCGTGCAGTTGTAGATCGTGCGGCAGCGCCAAACGCCGTTCGGCTCGGCCAGCACATCCAGGCGTTCGCCGGCGGCCTGGTCGCGGCTGTCGAAGATGAAGCGGTGGGCCTGCACAATGGCCGCCGGGCCAACGTATTTGCCATTGGCCCAGTAGCTGGGGCAGGAGGTGGTGCAGGCCGCGCACAGAATACACTTGGTGGTGTCGTCGAATTTCTCGCGGTCTTCCTGTGTTTGCAGCCGCTCGCGGCCATCGGCGGGCACCGGGTCGCTGTTGACGAAGTACGGCATCACCGCGCGGTAGTGCTCGAAGAACGGCTCCATATCCACCACCAGATCTTTGAGTACGGGCAGGCCGAGGATCGGCTCTACCTGAATCGGGCGGTCAGCGTTCACATCTTTGACCAGCACCTTGCAGGCCAGTTTGTTGACGCCGTTGATGCGCATCGCGTCCGAACCGCAGACGCCGTGCGCGCAGGCGCGGCGCAGCGTCAGGGTGCCGTCCTGCTCCCACTTGATGCGGTGCAGCAGTTCCAGCACGCGGTCGGTCTCATCCACCTCATTGAGGGTGAAGTTTTCCCAATACGGTTTATTCTTGCCGGGGATTTCCGGGTTGAAGCGCCGAATACGGAAGGTGACATCCATTGCGAATTTTATCTCTTTCGTCGTTGATTGCGTTGATGCGCGCCCCAAGCGGGGCGCGCGGATGGTCGTTGCGCTGGGCCGCGCCGATCAGTAGGTGCGCACTTTCGGCAGGAAGCGTTCATCCTGTTCGGCCAGCGATGTATCAACCTGCTTGCGCGTGTTGACGCTGGTCTTCAGCTCGTGGCCGTTGAGCGGCGCACCCACCCCGTCGGTGTGCTCGACGAGCGTATGCACCATCCAGTTGTTGTCGTCGCGCTCTTTGTAGTCCTCGCGGCTGTGCGCGCCCCGGCTTTCGGTGCGGGCGATGGCGCTGATGGCCGTGATCTCCGCCAAATCCAGCATACAGCCCAGCTCCCACGCCTCCAGCAGGTCGGTGTTGAACTTCATGCCCTTGTCGTCGATGGTCAGGTCATTGTTGAAGCGCTCGCGCAGGTCGCGCAGGCAGTTGAGCGCGCCTTCCATCGTGGACTGCTCGCGGAACACACCGACGCCGGCCTGCATTTCCTGCTGCATCGTCTGGCGCAGCTCGCCGGGGCGCGTGCTGCCGCTGCTGTTGCGGATGCGATCCATTTCCGCCGCAATCTCGCCCGTCGGGTTTTCCGGCAGCGGCGCGTAACCCGCACCCTTGACGAAATCGGCAATCGCCATGCCGCCGCGCCGCCCAA
>JAADYY010000519.1 GCA_010092805.1 Chloroflexota bacterium
CATGGACGGTGTCGGAAGATGGCCTCACCTATACATTCTCGCTCCGTGACGATGTCGTGTTCTCCAATGGTGATCCGCTGTCGTCTGAGGATGTCGTCTTTTCGATCAACCGTTTGCAGAATGTGCTGGGCAATCCGTCGTTCCTGGCTGATACGATTGCGGGTGTTGAGGCTGTCGACGATCTGACGGTCGCGTTCACGCTGACCGAGCCGCGCCCGGATTTCCTCGCCAACCTCGCCAATACCGCATTCTCGATCTCGAATGCCGAGGTCGTGCGCGCCAACGGTGGCACCGATGCCGAAGACGCCGCCCAAACGGATACAGCCGATGGGTTCCTCAACAGCAACTCCGCCGGGACCGGCCCCTATATCCTGGAAAGCTGGACTCAGCAGGATGAGACTGTGCTGGTTCGCAACGAGAATTACTGGGGTGACGCGCCGTACTTCGACCGGGTGATCATGGTCAACATCCCCGAAGCCGCCACCCAGCAGATCGCGCTGCGTTCGGGCGACATCGACATCGCGCTCGACCTCACCGCTGAGCAGATCGCCGCTTTCGAAGCAGACGAAGCCTTCAGCGTGTTTCAGGGGCCGGGCAAGGACACCCACTTCCTGCTGATGAACCAGGATCCTGAAATTGGCGGCCCCATGTCGAACCCGCTGGTGCAGTTGGCTGTCCGTTACGCGCTGGACTACGAAGGTTACCTCGAACTGTGGGGCGGTGTGACGCCGGGCACGAATCTCACAGTGGGGTTGGTTGGGGCCTACGGGCAGGATCAGGCATTCACCCGTGATCTGGATCGGGCGCGCGAACTCATGGAAGAAGCGGGCTATCCTGACGGCTTCGACATTACGCTCAGCTACCCCGACTTCACGAACGAAGGCGTTGACATGAACATCAACGCCCAGAAAATCCAGGCTGACCTGGCCGAAATCGGCATCAATGTGTCGCTCCAACCGGGCGAAGTGCAGGTGGCGCTGGAAACCTATCGTTCGGGGCTGGATACCTTCTCTTACTGGTTCTGGGGGCCGGACATCCTCGATCCGCTGGATGTGCTGTCGTTCCTGCCAGAAGGTAAGGTCGGCGGCGAACGTGCGAACTGGTTCGATGAAGACGCCGACCCGGAGATCATCGAACTGCGTGAATTGGCGACCGTCGAAAGCGACCTGGAAACCCGTCTTGAGCTGTTCGCACAGATTCAGGACTACCTACAGCAGAATGGCCCCTGGGCACCGTTTATTTTGCCGCCCACCAAGAAAGCCTTCGGTGCCGACATTCAAGGCTTCCTGTGGCACCCACAGTGGCAGCTTGATGTCGCGCTGTTGAGCCGGGCTGAATAGATCAGCTAAAGTCGGTGTGGCGGTAGAGGAGCTAATCCCCTACCGCCGCCCGCATCCCTAAATTTTATGGCATTTCATCGCTATATCCTACGACGTATCGCCCTTAGCATCCCACTCCTGGTGGGGATCACACTGGTTGCGTTCATCATCGCCAACGCCGTCCCCGCCGATCCGATTAATGCCAACCTCCCGCAAAGCGCGGTCAACAACGAGGCCATCGTCGAGGCATTCCGCGAAAGATGGGGATTGGATCAACCGCCCATCGAGCAGTACCTGACTTACATCGGCAATCTGCTTCAAGGTGACATGGGCATCTCGATCAAGACACGAAACCCAGTGACCGAAGATATTCAGCAGTTCTTGCCCGCGACTATTGAGTTGGCCTTTTTCGCCATCATTATCGGCATTTCCATGGGCATCAGCTTGGGCACGATTTCGGCTCTGTGGCAAAATACGCTGGTCGATTATGGAGCGCGGGTCATCGCGTTAGTCGGTGTGAGCTTTCCCGTGTTTTTGCTCGCGCTCATTGGTCTGCGCATCTTCTACTCGGAACTTGGCTGGGTCGCTGGCCCTGGACGCCTCGGCTTCATTTTCCGTGATCCGCCGGCAGTCACCGGGTGGTTTGTCATCGATTCGCTGCTGGAAGGCGATTGGGTGAAATTCGGCAACGCCATCTCCCACCTGATCTTGCCGAGTTTTGTGCTTGGGCTGTTCGTCGCGGGCATCATCGCGCGCATCACGCGCTCGTCGCTGTTAGAGGTACTTCGCCAAGACTATATGCGCACCGCGCGCGCGAAAGGTCTGCGCGAACGGCTGGTTGTACTGCGGCACGGCCTATCGAACGCGCTGATTCCGGTCGTCACCGTCACCGGGCTGTCTTTTGGCAACCTGCTATCGGGGGCTGTGCTGACCGAGTCGATCTTCGCCTGGCCGGGCATCGGTCGCTACATGTTCCGCGCTTCAACCTCACAGGACTTCCCCGCGATCATGGGTGTGAGTATGCTGATTGCGTTCATCTACCTTGTGGTCAATTTCATCGTTGATATTCTTTACTACTTCATCGATCCGCGCATACGAATGGCATAGGCCAGCCGATGGCGACACAATCCACCGCAAAACCGATTTCGCTCCAAACCCGCCAGGCTAGCGAACGCAATACCCGTGTTTTCAGCACCCTGCGCAAAAACCCACTGATTGCGATTGGTGTTGCGATCATCGCTGGCTGGGTAATGGTCGCCGTTTTTGCCACCCAACTCACGCCGTTTGCGCCGCTCGAGCAAAATGTGCGCGACCGCCTGCAGGAGCCAAGCCAGACTCACCCGATGGGCACCGATGAGCTAGGGCGCGATGTACTGACGCGGGTCGCTTATGGCGGTCGGATTACCATGCCTGCGGGGATAACGATAGTCGTGATTGGCAGCCTTGTCGGCACGTTGGTGGGCGCGCTCGCGGGCTACCTGGGCGGCCTTTGGGACGAGGTGATGATGCGCATCACCGAACTGTTCATGGCCTTCCCAACGATTATCCTGGCGATGGCGGTGACAGCGGCGCTTGGCCCCGACGTGCGCAACGCGATCCTCGCGCTGGTCGTCGTCTGGTGGCCGAATTATGCACGGCTCATCCGCAGCTTGGTGCTGGAAGTGAAATCTCAGGATTTTGTGGAGGCGGCGCGCAGCCTGGGCGCACCGGGTTATTACATCCTGCTGCGCACAATTTTGCCGAACAGCTTTATGCCCGCCGTCATTCTGGCGACACTTGATATCGGCAATGCCATCCTCGTTTTCGCAGGCCTCAGCTTCCTTGGGTTAGGCCCAGAACCCTCCTCGCCCGAATGGGGGCGCATGGTTTCCGTTGGTATCGATTTTTTCGATCAATGGTGGATGTGGCTCTTTCCCGGCATCGCTATCGCGAGTTTGGTCATGGCGTTCAATTTCATCGGCGACAGCATCCGCGACATTGCCGATCCCCGCTTGCGCTAACTGGGCAA